>NZ_JBHWJY010000016.1:35489-118650 GCF_042731135.1 Streptomyces sp. NPDC059874 | reverse complement strand
GGGGGCCCGGGGGCGGGGGGCCCCCCGGCGGGGGGGTTGCCGCGGCTTGGGGCCGGGCCCCCCCCCCCGGCCCCCCGCCCGGGGGGCCCCTCGGCGGTGAACCGCCCCACTGCGACTGCAGCAGCGCAGGGCAGCAGGGCGGGTCAGGAGGGGTGGGAGCGGGCGGTCACTCAGACCGCCGCCGGGTGTGTCGTGTCTTCGCTACGGGCAGTTGGTGACGGTGTCGCCGGGGCCGGTGGCGCAGGTGTCGCTTCCGGATCCGCCGTTGAGGGTGTCGGCGCCGTTGCCGCCGCTGAGCGTGTCGTTGCCGTCTTCGCCGTTGAGGGTGTCGTTGCCGTTGCCGCCGCTGATCATGTCGTTTCCGGGTCCGCCGTTGAGGGTGTCGTTGCCGTTGCCGCCGCTGATCATGTCGTTTCCGGATCCGGCGAAGACGGTGTCGTTGCCGTTGCCGCCGCTGATGTTGTCGTTGCCGCCGAAGGAGCAGATCACGTCGTTGCCGGATGTGCCGGCCAAGGTGTTGGCGGCGCTGGTACCGAGGATCGTGCAGCCGTGGGCGTTGTTCACCGTGGTGTTCGCAGTGTCGGTGTTGTTGGCCGGCACCGGGTCGGATTCTGTGGCGCTGGCCGTGGCGGTGTCGGAGATGGTGCCGGTGGCCGTGGGTTCGACGACGACGGTCACCGTGGCGCTGCCGGGGGCGAGGGTGCCCAGGGTGCAGTTGGCGCTGGTGGATGTGGTGGTGCAGCTGCCCTGGCTGGACGTGGCCGACAGCAGTGTGCCGGGTCCAGTGAGGGTGTCGGACAGCGTGACGCCGGTGGCGGGCGTGGCGCTGTTGTTGGTGACCGTCACGGTGTAGGAGGCGGTGTCGCCGAGGCTGACGGTGGCCAGCCCGGCCTTGGTGACCGATACGTCCACGCCGGCCGGCGGCGGCGTGCCGATCGCCACCCCGAACGGGCCGGTGCCGACGCCGACGGTGGCGATGACCGCGTTGGCGGCGGTATCGATCACCGACACATTGGCCGAGTTCTGGTTGGTGACGTAGGCGTGCATGCCGTCTGGTGTGATCGCGACACCCCTCGCGCCGTTGCCGACGCCGATGGTGGCGATGACCGCGTTGGCAACGGTATCGATCACCGACACATTGTTCGTGCCCCCGTTGGCGACATAGGCGTGCAGGCCGTCCGGGGTGATCGCGACACCCCTTGGGAAGGTGCCGACGGTGACGGTGGCGATGACCGCGTTGGCAACGGTATCGATCACCGACACATTGCCCGAGGCCGTGTTGGCGACATAGGCGTGCAGGCCGTCCGGAGTGATCGCCACACCGAACGGGTTGGAGCCGGCGGTGACGGTGGCGATGACCGCGTTGGCAACGGTATCGATCACCGACACACTATCCGAGGTCGCGTTGGCGACGTAGGCGTGCAGGCCGTCCGGAGTGATCGCCACACCGGTCGGGAAGGAGCCGACGGTGACGGTGGCGGTGACCGCGTTGGCGGCGGTGTCGATCACCGACACATTGCCCGAGGTCGCGTTGGTGACGTAGGCGTGCAGGCCGTCCGGGGTGACCGCGACCCCCCTTGGCTGGCTGCCGACGCCGACGGTGGCGGTGACCGCGTTGGTGACGGTGTCGATCACCGACACATTATTCGATCCGTTGTTGACGACGTAGGCGTGCAGGCCGTCCGGAGCGACCGCCACATCGATCGGGTTGGTGCCGACACCGACGGTGGCGGTGACCGCGTTGGTGGCGGTGTCGATCACCGACACATTATTCGAGTTGAAGTTGGCGACGTAGGCGTTCGGGCCCGGGTCGGCCCATGCAGGGGTCGGCGCGATGGCCGGCAAGGCCAGTCCCGCCAGCATGGCCAGCCCCGCCGTGCAGGCCCGCAGCCACGCCCATGACCACGGCCGAAGCGCTCTCCTCTCGGGCCTCGGACCGCGATACGACTCAGCCTGTCTGCCATCGTGCCTGCCCATAGGTACCTCCGCCTCACGAACAAGGGGTGGCCTCCGCCGGCCGGACCACGCCGCCGACAACAGACCGCGCGATCACTCAATGTGATCGCGCGTCAGCTTAGTGTCGATGGGTTGATTCTGGCGCTATGACACGATTCATCCGTCCCCCTGGGGCGGATGCACTGTCTCGCGGCCGGGGTGTTTCATAGGTGGTCCCTGTTGCAACACGGTGCCCGACCGACGTTCCCGCAGGCCGCCGCGTTTCACCAGTCGTTTCCTTGCTCTTGATCGGTGAAACGCACTCGTGAAACGATTCCGGCGTGATCACCGACCCGCACAAGCTCGTCGAAGCGCACAAGTGCCCGATGTCCACCTGCACCGCCCCGGCTGGCTCGCCCTGCCGGACCACCGCGGGCAAGGTCGCACTCAAGTACCACACCGCCCGCTTCCAACTCGTCCCCGCGCTCCGCTCCGAACTCCACGTGGCCACCCCCGCCGTCCGGCATCCCGGCTCGGCCTGGACCGCTCTACCGGTGCAGAAGCTCGCGGCGCCCGCCGTCCCGATGGAGATCCGTCTCGGGTACGCGCGTGTCTCCACCCGCACCCAGGAGATCCAGTCACAGGTCGACGCCCTCGAAGCCTCCCAGGTCCACCGGCTGTTCCAGGAGCAGATCAGCACCCGCGTGCGCGAGCGCCCGGAGATGAAAGCGACCCTCGCCGCCGCCCGCGAGTACCGCTCACTGGGGGCGAAGGTCACGCTCGTGGTGCACGAGATGAAGCGGCTGGGGCGCGGCGCCCTGGAGCTGCTCAAGGTCGCCGAGGAGCTGCGCGACGCCGAGATCGAGCTGGAGTTCCTCACCGGCCCGCTGGCGGGCAAGCACGATCCCGCCGGCCACGGGGCCGCCCTGTTCGCGTTCTTCGCCGCCATGGCGGAGTCCGAACGCGACTACATCCGCGACAAGACCCTCGAAGGCCAGGAGACCGCCCGGTCGAAGGGCAAGGCCATCGGCGGTACGAAGGTCTCCGACGAGGACATGCTCGCCACCGCGCTCCGGCTGCGCGACGAGGAACACCTGTCGCTGCGCGAGATCGCCTCCCGCCTCGTCATCCGCACCGGAAAGAAGCGCGGCCAGCACCCCGCACCGGCGACCGTGATGCGGATGCTGCGCGAGCACGACGAGCAGAAGGCCGCGATGGATCCCACGCGCTGACCTGCGGATCATTCCTTGGCGTTGTTTTTTCTGCGAGAGCTACTGGGACCCCAGTAAGGCCCGTGGGGATGGGCGCCGTGCAAGAGGCCAGTGATCGTCACCGCGGGGGTTGAAAACACCCCGGCAGGCTTCGGGCGGAGACGGTGCGGCATGGTCTCACCAGGGAATCGGCCCGCCCTCGGCCAAAAAGGCGCCCGTCGGGCCGTCCTCGCCCGCCGTCGCCAGGTCGACCGCGGCGGCCGCGCCCTCCTCCGCCGTGCGTATCCCGGTGTGGCGGTTGAGGTCGGTCGCGCAATAGCCGGGACTCACCGCGTTGACCAGGATCCCTTCGGCGCGCAGTTCATCGGCGTAGAGCACGGTGATCGCGTTCAGCGCGCTCTTCGAGGTGCAGTAAGGGAGGAGGATCGAGGAGTAGGCGGACCACGGGCTGCCCGGGTCGGCCAGGTGGGTGAGGGAGCCGAGTTCGCTGGACATGTTGACGATGCGTGCGGCGGCGGAGCGGCGTAGCAGGGGGAGCATGGCGTGGGTCACCGCGATGACGCCGAACACGTTGGTCTCGTAGACCTGCCGGACGGTGGCGGCTGGGGTTTCGCTCGGCTTTTGCGGTCCGGCGGCGATCGCGGCGTTGTTGACGAGGATGTCGAGGCGGCCGAACGTGGCGTCGACGTGCTTGGCGGCGGCCTGGACCGAGGCCTCGTCGGTGACGTCCAGCGGAACGAACCGTACGTCGGCGCCGCCCGCGCGAAGCTCCTCGGCCGCCGCCTCGCCACGCTCGGCGTTGCGGGCGCCGATCAGCACGGTGATGCCGAGGGCTGCGAGCCTGCGCGCAGTTTCCTTGCCGATGCCCTTGTTCCCGCCGGTGATCAAAGCAGTCTTCTGCGAAGTCGTCATGGCACCCAGCCTCCCCTCACCCACGGGCGGCAGGGAAAGACCGGAAGACTCTGGATCTATAGTCCACAGATATGAGTGAGCTGGAGGTGCGGGAGCTGAGGTACTTCATCGCGGTCGCCGAGGAACTGAACTTCAGCCGGGCCGCGCAACGCCTGGGGATGGCGCAGCCCCCGCTGTCGAAGGCGATCGCTCAGATGGAGTCCCGGCTCGGTGTACGCCTGCTGGAGCGCACCACCCGGCAGGTGAGGCTGACCAACGCCGGTCAAGTGCTGCTCGACCAGGCCCGGATCGCGGTCGACGCGGTGCACGCGGCGGCCCGGCGAGCACGCCGGGCCGGTCAGCCGACACCCCAGCTCGTCGTGGCGGTCAAGCCGGGAGGCGATGCCGGGCTGCTGCGGGACATCCTCGCCGCCTACCGGGGGACGGGTTCGCATCTGCCGCCGCCTGAAGTCGTCGTCGGCGGCAGCGGAGAGCCGATCGCCATGCTGCGGGACGGCCGTGCCGACGTAGCGCTGCTGCGCAGCCCGTTCGACGGTCAAGGGCTGGATTCCCAGACACTCGTGGTCGAGCCGCGACTGGCCGTCCTGCCCGCCGCGCACCGCCTGGCCGGACGCCGGCGACTGCGGCTGACCGACCTCAAGGGCGAACCGATCCCGCGCTGGAAGGGGGCCGCCCCCTCCACCACCGCCTACTACACCGGATACGACGGAGCGGAAGCAGGCGATGGCCACAGGGGCTTGGCGCCGGCCGACCCTCCTGAGGGGCCGCTCGTGGCCAGTGTCGAGCAACTCCTGGAGGTGGTCGCGCTGGGGCAGGCGGTGGCGTTCCTGTCACGCTCCACCACCGAGCGGCACCAGCGCCCGGACATCGCATACCGGCCGGTCACCGGCCTCAGCCCCAGCGCGGTCATGGTCGCCTGGCCGGAGACCTCGCGATCCGCAGCCGTCGCCGCCTTCGTCCGAGCCGCCCACGACGTCGCCGCCCACCACCCCGACCACATGACCGCACTGGCCTACTGATCGGGGGCGCTCACCCCTCGCCATGACGATCACCGCAGGACCAATTTCAGACAACCACCAGCGCGAAGAAAGGCCGGCACCCCCTCACCCGCCACCGCCATGCGCATGCCGCCTCGTCCCCGCGCTCGACCGCTACGGCCGGTCCCTCGAGGACCTGGTCACCATGGTTCGGCGAACGCCGCCGCCGCGAGATCGGCTTCCGCTCTCTGCGCGAACGCCTGGACGCCGCACGCGCCCGCGGCCGTGTCGGCGGCCGACCCACCGTCGCCACCCCCGAGATCATCCGCGCCGCCCGCGACCTGCTCCCCAACCCCGAGAACTCGATCTCGGCGCAGACTGACCGCTACCGCCAAACCCGGACCGATCCTCCCGAATGCCGGTTGGTGTTCCTCAGGCTTCGGCAGAGTCGGCAGGGCAGAACTGCTCGAGGAGGAGGGGCGTTCCGAGGGCGAGGGTGACCAGGCGGCGGTGGGCGGCTTCGAGGGTGCGGCGGGCGGCGGGGAGGCCGGCGGGGGGTGCGGGGCGGCCGTTTCGGGGGCGGCCGGGGGCGGTGGTGACCCAGAGCTGGTGGACGTCGCCGCCGTGGAGGGTTTTGCGGTGGCCGGCGGTGAGGGCGTGGTGGGTGTCGTGCCAGCGGGCGAGGGCGTGGCGGCTGACGGTGTCGAGGGGATACCAGGCCCCGGCGACGCGGGCGCGGGGGAGGGGGCGGTCGAGCTGGAGGTCGTCGAGGGTCATGTTCTGGAGGCGGGCGAGGCCGTGGCCGGTGGTGACGGCGAGGGCGATGAGGGCGGTGGTGCGTTCCCAGGTGGAGTCGAGGATGCCCTCGGGTTGGTGGGCGGTGAGGAGTTTCAGGGTGCGGTGGGCTTCGGTGGGGCTGAGGCGGGGGGCGAATTCGGGTTTGGGGACGGTGAGGGAGAGGGGGTGTCCGGCGTGGGCGGAGAAGGTGTTGAGGGTGCTGGTGCGGGCGGCCATGGCGTTGGCGGAGGCGGGGGCGGCGGGTCCGCGCAGGCTGTTGCGCCGGCGGGTCTCGCCGGAGGCGGCGGCGCTGAGCCAGGCTTCGGCGTGGGCGGGGTCGAGGAGGTCGGCCAGGGTGAGATCGGCTTCGGGGCACTCCTTGAGGGTGGCCAGGTGGGCGGCGTACTCCTGGAGGTAGGTGCTGCGCAGGCGGCGGGTGGCTTCGCCGGGGACGGCGGCGAGGAACGCGGCGACGGCCGCGCGGGCGGAGCGGCCGGGTGTGGGGCTCATCAGGAGAACCTCCCAGGTTCGAAACCGTCCGGTCAGAATAAGAGCAAGAAGCTCACACGTCCCACCCTCCCCGTCACAGCTGGCCTATCGTTTCGGTTCGTGTCGAGCCGACTCGGAACGTGCAGAATCAAAACGTACTGTGCGGACCCCTGGCCCCGGGGCACACGCGCTCCCAGGGCCGGGTGACAGTTGAAAGAGAAGGCTTGGCTGTTTGCTGTTATTTTCACCATCCAGCGGTAGCGGAACGCGCCGGGGCAGCGATCTCCCCGGCCGCTGCCGGGCAGGCGACGGCCGGGGAGGGGCGCCTCCTTAAACTGGGCCGAGCCATGTGCAGGGTTCACCCGGCGGGCAGCTCCAGCCCCGATCGTCCAGGCCGTCCGAGGCGGACGGGTCCCCGACCGCAGAGCCGAAGATGGACTTGGGCGGGGGCTCCTCGAGCACGTAGCCCACCTTGTTCGGGTCCTCCTCAGGGTGATAGACGCGCACCCGCTTCAGGAAGGGCTGGTACGTGTCCCATCGGCGCTCCACCGTCCCCAGCACGGGGAGGTTGAGCCGGGCCCCGCGGTCCGCGGTGCCCGCTTCGGACTTGTCGTACATGCCGCCCTCCTTTCAAGGCCTCGCCCCCGACGGCGGAGGACCCGCCGCCGACACGTGGCCATCACTTGAAGAGGCTTCCGATCGCCTTCGCAGCCAGAGGCACGAAAGGTGCCAGGAAGGGGAGGAAGTCCGCCTCGACGCCTCCGCCCTCGGTGCCTGCGGCCCTCGGAGCCGTAGGGGTACGGTCGACTGCCGGCGCTTGGAAGGGCATCTGAAGAACGGCCGACGGGGCCGCTCGCGGTGTGAAGTCCTCGTTCATGTCCGTTTCCTTTCCTTACGGTGCCGAGGCTCTACCAGCCAAGGTCTGGGGCTCTGACGTAGCTGACGGGCAGCTTCCAGGGCATCTGCCAGTTGGCCTCGGCGCCCGAAGAGTCGGCGTCGGCGCGTGCCGGAGCGGTCGGGCACCGATCGACCGCCGGCACCTGGAAGGGTGTCTGCAGCAGAACGGCCGACGGGCCGGCTCTGGGCGAGAAGTCCTCGTTCATGTCCGTTTCCTTTCTTTACAGCGCCGAGGCGCTAAGCCCGGCTGGCGAGCCAGGCATCCAACGCTCCCTTGGCTCCATGGCCGATGAGGGTCCAGGGAATTTCCCAGTTGGCCTCGACGCCCGGTGAGCCGGTGCCTGCGTGTGCCGCAGTGGTGGGGCTCCGATCGACCGCGGGTGCCTGCAAGGGCGTCCGCGGAGTGGCGGACGACGCTGCACTCTGCGGGATCTCTCTGTTCATCCCGGCGTCCTCTCAGGACGGTGCGGCGGTGGCGGGGGACCCAAGCGCCCGCCACCGCCGCTGCGACGGATGGTGCATGGCGCTCTCTAGAAGAGGATGTCCTTCACGATGCCCAGGGCCTTGCCCCAGTTGAAGTTGGCCTCGACGCCGTCGACGCCGTCGCCGGAGCCCTTGGGCCCGGTCGGGTCGCGGTCGATGGCGGGGGTCTGGAACGGCGTCCGCGGAGTGCCGAACGGAGCCGGCCTCTCCTCACGCCGCGCAAACGGCTCGTTCATCTTTCTCACCTTTCACCTGGTGACTGGCCGGCGGGCGGTTGCCGCCGGAGGCTCGTCCCGTTGTCCTGCTCCCGCTGCGGCGAGCTCAGAGCTCTTGCGACCGCTGCGCGTAACACATCTGCCGCGCAGGCCCCCAGAGATCCGCGCAGCCCGAGCGGGCCGCCTGCACGCCGTGGCCGTCGTACCGCTCCTGCGGCTCCTGCGACGGTTCGCGGCAGACCGGCGGTGCCTGAAGGGGGAGTGAGGGAGGTACCGGGGTTCTGGTCTTGTCCATGGGAGGCTCCTCGGTTGGGCCGGCAGTCAGACGCTGCCGATGAACGTGTGGACCGGAGCGAGGCTGACGGGCAGGTCGTCGCTCACGTCGAAGGTGAACAGGTACGACACCGCCGCACGCGCGTCGTTCTCCGGGTCGAAGAAGGTCAGGGTGACGTCCTGGCAGTCCGAGCCGGGGCGGCAGAAGGGGCTCTTGGAGACGCTGACGGTGTCCAGCGAGTAGAAGTTGTTGTTCTTGCCGGGGACGTGCTCCGCGGAGAGGATGCCGTCCTGGATCTCGGCGCCGACCAGGAACGCGTTGGTGCCCGCCGCGTTCAGCGCGCGGTCGCCGGAACTCTGGCCGAGGTTGCGGAACTTCCAGTAGATCTTGTCCAGCAGAGCGCGAATGCTCCGCTTGAGGAACTTCCCCTTCTCGCCGGCGAAATCCTCGCGGACCTTCTTCGCGGCAGCGTCCTGTGCCGCCTGGTTCCCACCGGCCTCCTGGGCCTCCTTGCGCGCCTGCGCCACCTTCCTGTTGACCACTTCCGCGAAGACGGCGTTGACCAGCAGCGCCTCGTTCCAGGTGAACAGGCCGCGGCTCTTGACCTCGACCACAGGGACGACCTGGCCCGAGAACAGCCGGACGGTACGGTCCGTGAGGACTCCGGGGATCGAGACCCGGGAGACGAAGTCGACGTCTTCCTTGTTCTTGGCCTGTCCGAGGAGCGCGTCCCGGAAGGTCCGGTAGACGAAGGAGACCGGCGGGTACGAGAGGGTCTCGAGGAGTTCGGTGAGCTTTTTGTGGTCGGGATTGGTTGCGGCATCGGCCGCGAGATCGTGTACCTGCTCCGGGGTCATTTTGGGCTTGTCGATGATCGGCCGGGTCCAGTCCATGCCCACCGGCATCTCCGCCTCAAGGGCATAGAGCGGGGTCGCGTCCGCGTTGAGCGTCCACGTCAGCTTGTCCGAGGCCCACGGGTTCTTGCTCAGATAGGCGTGCAGCTGCTTGGGGTCGTAGATGTTCGGCTGTTCCTCCCTCTCGGGCTGCCCGTCCGCCGCCGGAACGAAGTGGTACGGCATTTGCTGGCGGAAGCTGTCCCGGCGGGCCTCGGTCTGGAAGTCGAAGCCGATGGTGCCGATCGCGTAGATCAACTGCTTCCCGGGAGTCGGCGCCGGGGCGGACGGGGCGGCACCGCTCCCGCTGGGCTGTCCGCCCGCGCCCCCACAGGTACCGCCGCATCCGACGCAGGACGGGCAGGCGCCGGTGTTCGCCGCGTAGGCGGCCGGTGCGGCGTAGGCCACGGGTGCCGCATAGGCGACAGGCGCGGCTGGAGCCGCGTAGACGGTAGGTGCCGCATAGGCGTGGGGTGACGTGGGGGCCGCATAGGCAGGGGGTGCGGCAGGAGCCGCGTAGGTCGGAGGTGCTGCGGCTTGCGCCTCGGCCTGTCCCGCCGGTTGCACCCCGGGCGGCATCGCCGGAGGCGCGGGCGGCATCGCCGGCGGCAAGGGAGGCGGCGCGGGCCACGAGTCAGAGGACGGAGGCACGGGGACCGGCGCCTCACCGGGGACCGGTGCCTGTGCAGGTGCGACCTGTGGGAACGCGGTCTGCGGTGCGGGCGCCGAGGCTCCGGCGCCCGCCAGTGCCTGGGACATGACTGCGGGCACGGCCTCGGAGGGTTCCTCGGCCTGCGCGTGTACGGGGTGCGTGTCCATGACGATGGCTCTCTCTTTCTCTTCGGTGTGCGTCGTCCCGGGAACGGCGGACATCAGGCTTCCCTCCCCGCTGACCAGGGCGAAGGCACCGGCGGCGTTCAGCCGGCCGCCGAGCAGCCTGCGGCACTCGGGTGAGTCGTCCGGGCCGCAGGGCGGACGGATCGCGGACTCGCGCACGGCGCGGCCCGCGGCAAGAGGGTCGGCCTTGCGGCCTTCGGCCAGCTGCCGCGCCACCAGCAGCGCGACGACCCCGGTCACCGCCGGGGCGGCGAAGCTGCTGCCGGTCAGCGAGGCGACCGAGCCGCCGGGCGCGGCGCCCCGGATGTCCTGTCCGGGGGCAAGGACTCCGTTCAGCCGGTACGCGGCGCCCCAGTTGTTGATGTCCAGCGGCGCTCCGAAGGCGTCGGCCGCCCCCACGGCGAGTACGGACGCCGTGGCAGCGGGGGCCTGCAGGCAGTCGCACCCGTCGTTCCCGACGGCGGCGACCACGAGTACGCCGCTGCGCTCGCACAGCCGGAGCGCCCGCTCCAGCATGCTGTCCGGTGCGCCCCCAGGGGTCCGCTCCCCACCGCTGATGTTGATGACGTGGGCTCCCGCCTCCACGGCCTGTTCCACGGCCCGCGCCAGGTCCAGCTGCGGCACGCGTGTCGCCCGGCCGTCCGGGGACTCCCGGAACACAGGGAGCAGCAGGCCCGTGCAGCGCGGCACGAGACCGGGTACCGGCGAACGGGGCTGCCCGAAGAGCAGGCTCGTGACATGCGTGCCGTGCAGCGACATCGGCCCCGGACCGGCCGGACCCGACACAAGGGTGGGCAGCCGGGTGAGGTTCGATCCCGCGAAACAGGGATGCGACAGGTCCGCCGGGCCGTCGAGGACCGCCACGCGCACCTCAGGGCTGCCGATCAGCTCCTGCTCCCCGGCCACCCCGCGCACCACCGACCGGATATCCATGCTGAACCTCCGAGTACTGCACTGTCTCGACGTGCACTGATTCGGTCCGAAGCGGTCCGGCCGTCGCCTGTGACGCGCCGGGCCATGAGAAACATGTCCCACGGGCGCGTTCCGGGGCCGTTCCCTCGTCCGGTGCAAGACGTTCGACGGTCGTCGCGGAGGCGTTCGGAGGAGTCCCGCCATCCGTTGCAGAAACGTTCCTGCCTCGTGGTTGACGGCGTACGTACAGCGTCGGGAAGGGACGGACCCGGTAGGACCGGTGCCCGACTCGTACGTCCTGCCCGGTTGCAGCCGTATGTGCCCTCGCGCACAGTGAGAGGCGTGTCGCAAGGAGCCCAACTCGAAGTCCTGCGGCCCTTCCAAGTCACCTGTGGAGGGCGGCGCGTCGCCGTCTCCATCGCAGCTCAGCGGCTGCTGGCCTTCCTGGCCCTGCACCGCGAGGGCACGCACCGACGTTCGGTGGCGGAGCAGTTGTGGCCCGACTGCACGCCCTGCCGCGCCGCGGCCAATCTACGGTCCGCGCTCTGCCAGAGCAGGAAGCTCGGCCCGGTCCCCGCCATAGACAGCGTCGATCGCAGCCTCGCGCTCGCACCCGCCTTCTCGGTCGACTTCCACGAGGCGTGGGAAGCGGCCGACCGCCTCGTGTCCGGCGACGGCAAACTCCCTGGATCGAGTGACGGGGACCGATTGGTGGCAGACCTGAGCCAGGTCCTGCTCCCCGGCTGGGACGACGAATGGCTGCTCGTCGAACGCGAACGCTGGGACCAGCTGAGGCTGTACGCCCTGGAGGCGCTGGCCCAGCAGTTCCAGACCGAGGGCCGCCATCTGTCCGCCTTGCAGACGTCGCTCGCAGCCGTCTCCATCGACCCGTTCCGCGAGACCCCTCACCGGATTGCCGTCGAGGTCCACCTGGCCGAGGGAAACGTGGCCTGCGCGGTCAAGCGGTACCAGGACTACCGGCGCTTGTTGCAAATGGAGTTGAAAGTTGCACCATCACCTCAGCTGACCCGTCTCGTCCGTGACCTGACGCGAACATAGGCGATCGGATACTGCGGTCGCCGACCCACTGACCGGGCGTATATGCGCCCCGACACCAAAGCAATAGGAGATTCAAAATGGGAGATGCAGCTTTCGCCAAGCTTCTGTTCATGGAGGCGAAAAGGGTTCAGGACCCGGATGGTGCGGACGAGATCCTCGTGAGCAGAGGCGACGGCGTCACCTTCGAACAGCTACGGATGCGGGAAGGAGACGTGTTCGAGTTCGACGAGCGGTTCGTGCCGTTCGTCAACCAAACACCGATCGACATCGTTCTGCACGAAGTGAACGAGGCAACGGACCAGGTCAGATTCATCGGCGGGGCGAAGATCATCCCATCCGAGGTAGGCCTTGGAGAACGAACCCAGGCAATCGGCGCGCTGTCTTTGTCTCTGTACGAGCTGACGTACAAAGTCCTTTGACAACCCGCCATCGGCCATTGAGCCTTTGCCATCCTCGGTTTGAGCAGACCAGATGCGGGGTGATTCCGGCTTGGACGAGGCGCCACGGCGGCGAGCACGCGATCACACCAGTCACTTCGTGCAGAGAGCAGAAGCCGATCAATTGGTCCTGCGGTAACCGTAATTATCCTGTGGGTTCATTTGCGTCGCCCGATCGGCGTCGCATCGTTTCGAGCCGGGCCTTTGCCGGGTCCCAGTAGTACTTCGCCGACCGCCCAGCCCCCCTGCGGCACCACGCCCCGTCCCGCCCAGTTCGGCAAGGCCCCGACACCGTCCTTAGTAGTTGCAGTGCACGCGATGCGCCCAGAAGGGGGGAAACGCCCCTCCCTACCCGCAGGGTCGTTGAGGCAGGCGGACCGGTGTCCCTACGGTGCCCATGGCGGTGACGCCCCCACGAAGGGATGGCCCCATGCCGGTCACACCTACCTACCCGGGCGTCTACGTCCAGGAAGTCCCGAGCTCCGTCCGCACCATCGTCGGGGTCAG
The DNA here is from genome assembly GCF_042731135.1 of Streptomyces sp. NPDC059874. Taxonomy (NCBI): domain Bacteria; kingdom Bacillati; phylum Actinomycetota; class Actinomycetes; order Kitasatosporales; family Streptomycetaceae; genus Streptomyces; species Streptomyces sp. NPDC059874. The sequence continues at coordinate 105,835 of NZ_JBHWJY010000016.1, read as the reverse complement.
TACGTCCACGGGCTTCTTCCTGGGGGCAGCCGCCCGTGGCCCGATCGGCATCCCGGTGCTGTGCCTGAGCTGGCTCGACTTCACGCGCGTCTTCGGCGAGGACACTTACGCGGGCAAACTCACCCACTACGTGCGGCTGTTCTTCCTCAACGGTGGCACCGTCTGCTGGGTCATGCGGCTCGCCAACGGCGCCCAGCAGTCCTCCGTGACCCTGAAGAACGAGGACGGAGCCGACGTCCTGAAGCTCACGGCGAAGAGCCCCGGCGTGACCGGCGACTCCGTCCGGGCAGTCGTCCGGTACGAGGGCCCCTTCCCGGAGGCCGCCTTCACCCTGGAGCTGTTCCGCTGGGAGCTGCGCGGCGGCACCCGGGTCGCCGTCGACCGCGAGGTCTTCCCCAATCTGACGATGGACCCCAAGGCTCCCTCGTTCGCTCCGGCCGTCGTGACGCAGAAGTCCTCGCTTGTAAAAGCCGAGGAGGCGGGGACCGTGCTCGCAGCACCGGGCTACTCGCAGTCCGGCCGTCCCGTTGTGCCGGAGGGGAATACGACGGCGAAGATCAAGGCCGCCTGGGCGGCGGTGCTGGGGTCGACGGCGGCCACCAACACCTTCCAGATCAGCGTCGACGGGTCCCCGTACGTCGATGTGAACCTCGCTTCCATCGACGTGGGCGCGCTCGATGCGACCGGCGGCCTGAAGACCAATCTGGCCAAGGCGATCGAGAACACCATCAACTCGACGCTCACCGCCGCGGGCGTCGCCAGCCGTACGGTCGACGTGACCATCAAGGACAGCCCCAAGCCCCCCTCCGGCCTGCTGTGCATCACCTGCGGCGGCCTTGGCGACGTCTACGTACGCCCGGGCGGCCCGGCCGACCTGGCGGTGTCCCTGATGCTCGGCTCCGCGCAGGGCGGCCTGGAGGTCGGCGCGCACGCCGCCCGCAGGCCGGCCCCGAACGGCGCGTTCCTCAAAGCCACCGACCTCGCCGACATCAACGCGGTCCGCGAGCTGACGCAGGACGCGGTCACCGACATCACACTTCCCGTGCTCAAGGAGGACGGCAGCGTCGGCTCCCAGAAGGTCCTCCTGGACCTGGTGACCAGCGCGCCCACCGACCCATTCTTCAAGGACGCGGACGAGGGGACGGACGGCCTGCGGGAGAAGTTGGGGATCATCGCGGCCGCGATCAACAGCGCTAGGGCGGACAGCCCCCAGGGCATCCTCCCGTGGACAGCCGAGGTGCACGGGGACCGTCTGGTGATCCTGCTCACTGGTGCTCCCCCGGACCGGGAGCACTTGCTGGCCAGCAGCCTCGCGACCGGCACCACGAACATTGCCAAGCGGTTCGCCCTGAACATCGGGGCCTATCCGCTGGGCGGCGCCCCGAGTGCGGGCGGCTTCCACACCCCGGGGCAGGCGGGGCACGACGGCACACAGCCGAAGGCGTCCGACTATGACGCCGCGTACGCCGTGGCGGACCGCGAAGTCGACCTGTTCAACCTGATGGTGCTGGCCCCCGGCGACGCCGCGCCGGTGCACGAGTTTTACCCGAAGGCGAGCATCTTCTGCCAGAAGCGGCGGGCCGTGCTGCTCATGGACCCGCCGGATGATTGGAAGACGCCCCAGCAGGTGATCGACCAGAGCAAGGGGGTCGCGTCACTGCGCCGCGGGCTGGTCAAGGACCACGCGGCTCTGTTCTTCCCGCGCGTCACGATCGATGACGCGGGGCGGCAGCACACCATCGGGCCCGCCGGAGCCGTGGCCGGACTGATCGCGCGGATCGACGGCACCCGGGGAGTGTGGAAGGCGCCCGCAGGCACGGAGGCCGACCTCCGCGGGATCATCGGACTCGACCGCCAGCTCTCCGACGGTGAGCAGGGGGTGCTGAACCCGCGTGGCGTCAACACCCTCCGGGTGTTCCCCAGCGGCATCGTCAATTACGGGGCCCGGACGATGGACGGCGACGACGCCTTCGCCTCACAGTGGAAATACCTCTCCGTCCGCCGACTCGCCGCCTACCTGGAGGAGAGCCTGTACCGCGGCCTGCAGTGGGCGGTGTTCGAGCCGAACGACGAACCGCTGTGGGCGCAGATCCGGCTGAACGTCGGCGCGTTCATGCACGGTCTCTTCCAGCGCGGGGCGTTCGCCGGCCCCAAGCGGTCGGCCTACTTCGTCAAATGCGACGCCGAGACCACCAGCCAGAACGACCGTGACCTCGGCATCGTCAACGTCCACGTCGGCTTCGCCCCCGTGAAGCCCGCCGAGTTCGTGATCCTTTATCTACAGCAGGTCGCCGGTCAGATCGCGGTTTAGGCCACATCGCGGTCTGGGGCCAGACCGCGGTCGAGGGAGTCAGGGAGAGCGGCGCCGTGGCACAGTTCACCATCAACACCCACCGCTTCGACCCGTACAAGAACATGAAGTTCCGGGTGAAGTGGGACGGCCGGTACGTGGCGGGCGTGAGCAAGGTCAGCGCGCTCAAACGCTCGACCGAGCCCGTCCTGCATCGGGAGGGCGGCGACCCGAGCACTCAGCGCGTCTCCCCGAGCATCTGGAAGTTCGAGCCGCTCACCTTGGAGCGCGGGGTGACGCACGATCCCGAGTTCGAGGCCTGGGCCAACCTGGTGTACTCCACCGAGGGCGACGCCGCCGTCTCCCTCAAGGGCTTCCGCAAGGACCTCATCGTCGAACTGCTCAACGAGCAGGGCCAGGTGGCCAAGGCGTACAAGGTCTACCGCTGCTGGGTGTCGGAGTACCAGGCGCTGCCCGAGCTGGACGCCAATGGGAACGCGGTGGCCATCGAGCACATGGTGGTGCAGAACGAGGGCTGGGAGCGCGATCCCGACGTTCCCGAGCCCACCGAGACGTGACCCCGCCGCCCGCCGGCGACGCGGTGTCCCTGCCATGCACGGCGCGGGTCGTGGAGCTGCGCGAGCTGACCGGCGCCGTCGAACGCACCGTGCACGCCACCTCGACCTCGGCGGCGGTCACCCTCCTCGACGGCATCTGCCTGCCGCGCCAGGAAGGCCCGGCCGCCACGACCGCCGCGCTGCCCGCCGCCGACCGCGACCGGTTGCTGATGGCCGCGCACCGACGCGCCTTCGGCGACCGGATCGAGGCCACCGTGCACTGCCGGGCCTGCCGCTCGCCGTTCGACCTCGACTTCACGCTGAGCTCGCTGGAGACCGCCCTCGACGCCTCAGGCCCGCCGGACGCCCTGCCGGACGCCGACGGGTGGTACTCCGTAGCCGGATACGGCCGATTCCGACTGCCCACCGGAGCCGACGAGATCGCCGTGGCGGGGCTTGACGGCATGGCGGGAGTGGCCGAGTTGGTACGGCGCTGTGTACCGGAGCCGCACCCGGGCTTCGACCCGGACGGATTCCAGGACCTGCTCGGCCGGCTGGCGCCGCTGGCGGACCTCGACCTGGACTGCGCCTGCCCGGAGTGCGGCACCGGCCAGCCGGTGCATTTCGACATCCAGTCCTACTTCCTGTCCGCGCTGCTCACCGATCGGCGTCGGCTGGTCCTCGACGTCCACCGGCTGGCATCCGCCTACCGGTGGAGCCACCGGGAGATCCTGGAGCTGCCCCGCGCCGAACGCCGCGCACTCGTCGCACTGGTCGAGGCACAGCCGGCGGCGCCGAGCCGGTCATGGAGGTTGTCATGAGCGCCTACTTGCACCGGCTGGCCGCCCGGTCGGCGGGCGCGCCGCCGCCCCCGTACGCAGCCGCCCCCGCTGCAGCGCGCCCCGCGTCGGCCGACGGGGACTTCTTCCGCGATGACGAGCCGGCAACGGAGCCACCAGAGCCGAACTCGACGGCGAGCCCGTCACCGGCCGCGGCCCGCCCGCTGCCTGACGCAACCGGCCAGCAGCTGACCCCGGTGATCCCACCCGTGCTCCCCGCGCCCTGGCCGTTGCCGCCCGAACCCGCCGTAGACGTTCCGCCGGCCGGGCCCGCGCCCGGCCGGAATCCCCTCTGGCTGCCCGCGCCCGTCCCGGACCTCGTATCGCCGCGGCCGGCAGCCGACCCTGCGCTCGGCCTCCCACCCGACCCGGTACCGGTCGCCGCCGGCCCGGACGACCACTCCGTCCGCGCGCACACGGCTTCCCCACATGCCTTCGACAAGGTGCCGCAGCAGGAGGCCTCGTACCCGCCCAGGGCCGACAGCGCCTATGACATCGCTGACGGCTTCTTCCAGGACCTGCTGCGCCGTGCCCCCGCCGCTCCTGCCGCGGACCCGGCTCCCATGTCCCCTGCCGCCGAGCCTCCCGCGGCATCGGAGCCCAGCGACCTGCCACCCGTCGTGCTCCGGCCCTCGGACCCTTCCCATTCGGAGCCGCAGCAGCCGCCCGCCGTCGAAGTCGTCATCGGCCCGGTCGTGGTCGAGGTCGTCCCGGCCCCTGCGCCGGTGGCCCTCGCCGCCCCTGCACCCGCCCGCCCTCGGGCCGTCCCGGCAGCTGCCCTGGGGGGCTCCACACCCGGTCCGGTCCGGCGCTTCGGACTCGGCCAGAGGTAGGGGGGTCGTCATGCTGCTTAAGCTGTCGCTGGTCACCGAGACCCTGGTAGGCCTGATCAAGCAGGCCGTCATCCACTCTCCGGACTGGCCCCCGGCCTCCGTTCTGACCGTCTCTCCCGACCCTCCGGACCGGCTCAGCGGCGACCGTACCCTCGGGCTGTACCTCTACCACGCCCAGGAGGACCCGGCGCGCCGGAACGCCCCGCCACCCGACGACAGTTCCCTGCCTGCCCGGCACAGCCCCCTGCCGCTGCTCCTGCACTACCTGCTGACCGCCCACAGCGACCTTCCGCCGGGCACCCGCACGTACGAGGAACAGCACATGATGGGACTGGCGATGAAAGCGCTCCACGACCACTCCCGGATCGACGACGACACGCGTGTGGGCAACGACCAGGTCATGCCCGCGACGCTGCGCGGCCAGGGCAACCGCCTCCTGATCACTTCGCGCACCGTGCCGCCCACGGACGCCGTCTCGTACTGGGCCGCGGGGCAGAACCCGCCGCGCCTCTCCGCGTACTACGAGGTCGCGGCCGTGCTCCTGGCGCCGGAGAAGACCACCAGCCGGCCCGCACGGGTTCTGTCCGTCGGCACCCATCCCGTCCTCGGCACCGGACCGCACGTGACCGGGACGGAGAGCGAGGTCACTTTCACCGTGCCGGGCGGGCCCGGGCCGCGGACGGTACGGGCTCGCCCCGCCGAGGCGGCCGTAGGCGACCTCTTCACCATCGTCGGCACGGGCCTGGGCGGCGACCCGGTCCAGCTGACGCTGCATCACGCGCAGTGGCCCGGGCCGGTCACCGTCGACCCGCTCGCCTGGGGCGTCACCGCCGGTCCCGGGGGTGTGACGGCAACCGTCCAGCCCACGGCGGGCGGGTGGACGATCCTGCCCGGGGTCTACGCCGTGACCGTGAGCGTGCAGAGCGGCGCGGGCGGTCCCGCGGCCACCCCCGGACCAGTGCTGGTGTCCAATTCTTCCCCGTTCACTGTGGTACCGGCCGTACGCTCGGTCAGCACCCCGACGGCGGAGCGGCGCGTCACGGTGGAGGGCGGCAGCTTCGACCCGGTGTCCCTGCCCAAGGACGAGATCCAGGTGTACGTCGGCACCGCCAGGCTCTCCCGCCGCCCGTCCGGGGCCACCGACGCCGGTGAGTTCTGCGTGCTCGACGGCACGCACCTGGAAGTGCGCCTGCCCGACGGTCCGCAGACCGGCGACCAGCTGCCGCTGCGCGTGATCGTACGGGGCGCGGAGTCGGCCCCCAGGTGGGTGACCGTGCCATGACGTCGACCCCTACCACCCCGGCCGGCTACCCCGCACCTGACGCGGAACCCGCCTCGGAGCCGCCTCCCATCCTGCCGCCGGACGACGCCGAGGCGGTACTGCTGCGCGTCCGCGCGTACGGCGCGCTGCGTACGGCGTGGCTGCGCGGGCTGTGGGACGCGGAGGACGCCTTCTTCGCACCCGGCTCGTCGGCCCATGCCCGGGCGGATTCAGCGCTGGCCGCGGCGGATGCGCCCGCTGCGGAAGCCCACTGGCGCGCGGGTCCGGACGCCGTGCTCCTGCGGGAGGCGGCGGCTGCCGCCGACGCAGCCCTGGATACGGCCCGGCGCGGCACCGGGGCTGAAGCGAGCCGGCTCGCCCGGCTGGAGCGGATGTTCGGCCTGTCCGGCGCTGACCAGGAACTGCTCCAGCTCGCCTTCGCGGTGGCCGTGGACCCGTCGGTCGCCACGCTCTGCGCTTACCTCGCGGAGCAGCCCTGGGCCAGCGAGCCGCTGGCGGCGCGGATCTTCGGCCACGGGCGGCCCGCGCCCTGGCCGGCCGACTCGCCCCTGTTCGGCTGGCGGCTGCTGGAGCGGTGTCCCACCGCGCCGGGGGCGCCGGACGCAATCGTCTGCGATCCCCGGATCACCGCCTGGCTGCTCGGTTTGGACCACCTGGACCCGGCTCTCGTGAGCCGGGCCCGGCTCGTCCCGTGCCACGATCCGCTGAGTGGGTGGCCCGTGGACGAGACCGTCAGCCTGCTGCGCCGGATCCTGGAGGCCGACCCGCAGGCCCAGCTGCGGGTCGTCGTACGGGGCCTTCCGGGCAGCGGGCGGCATACGTTCGCGGCCTTGGTGGCCGCCCACGCGGGCCTGCACGCGCTGGCCGTGGACCTCACCGTCGGAGCGGCCGGAAGCCGGCTCGGACCGGATCAGCAGCCGGACCCGGTGGCCGAACCGGAGGCGGCGGAGATCGTGGTCCGCGGCACCCGGCAGGCGTTCCTCGACGGCGCGGCACCCGTCTGGTCGGGGCTGCGGGACTGGCGGGCGCTGGCCGCCGCTCCCGGTCCCTTCCCGCTGGAGTTCGTCGTCGCCGAGCCGGGCGCCCGGCCGCCGGCCTCTCCCGACCGGGCGGAGCACGTGGTCGATATGCCGACGGCCGCGACCGGAGACCGCCAGCGCCTGTGGGCCGCGTACCTGCCCGGCGCCGCCGACTGGCCGGCCGGTGAACTGGAGCAGCTGGCCGCGCGGTTCCGCGCCACGCCCGCGGAGATCTGCGCCGCTGCGGCGGTCGCGCCGTCCTCCGGGAGCGAGGCCGCCGAGGCGCTGCGACACGCCGCCGCCGATCAGCGGGCCACCGGGCTGGCCCAGTACCTGGAGTGCCCGTTCGAGCCCGCCGACCTGGTCGTGCCCACACGGCTGCGCGGAGAGCTGGACGACCTCGTCTTCGAGGCATCGGAGCGCACCCGTTTCTGGGAGGGCCCCGGCCCGCGCCGGCTCTTCCCGACCGGCCGCGCCCTCGCGGCGCTCTTCTCCGGGCCGCCGGGCACAGGCAAGACGATGGCGGCGCAGGTCATCGCGGGGCGGCTCGGCTTCGACCTGTGGCGGGTGGACCTCTCGACCGTGGTGAGCAAGTACGTGGGCGAGACGGCCGAGAACATCGAACGGTTGCTGCGCCAGGCAGCCGGGGCCGATGTCGTCCTGCTCTTCGACGAGGCCGATGCGCTCTACGGCAAGCGAACGGCGGAGATCCGCGACGCACAGGACCGGTACGTCAACATGGACACCGGCCACCTCATGGTCGCGCTCGAGAACCACGACGGCGTCGTGCTGCTGGCCACGAATCACAAGGGTGCCATCGACCCCGCGTTCCTGCGCAGACTCCGGTACGTGATCGACTTCCCCAAGCCCGACGCGGACGGGCGCCGCCATATCTGGGGGCGTACGCTCGCGGGGCTCGTCGGCGCCACAGAGGCGGAGCGGCTCGCGCCTGACGCGGACCTGCTGGGCGCCGAGGTCGAAGTCACCGGCGCCCAGATCAAGTACGCGGCGCTGGGCGGGTTGTTCACCGCCAAGCGGGAAGGCGTACCGCTCAACCGTGCGCATCTGGTCGCGGGGCTCGGGCGGGAACTCGCCAAGGAGGGCCGGCCCTGGTCCGGCCGCGAGGTGGAGCGGCTGGTGGCCCTGTGAACGGGCCCCGGATCGAGGTCCAGGAGTTGCGCATCAGGGTGGCCGGACTGGAGCCGTCCGCCGCGCACCGACTCGGCGCGGAGGTGGCACGGCGCCTGGCCGGGGAACTGGCCGGCATCGACCCGGCGGGGGCACCCGGCGGCCTGCGACTGCGCGTACCGGCCGCCGCCGCTGGGGAAGGCCTCGGGGACCTCACCGACCGCATCACCTCCGCCGTCCTGAAGGGCCTGCGATGAGCGGCCCCTCCCACACCGGCCGCCCCCGGACCACGGGCCTGCGCCCGCTCCCGGCCAACGTCTCCGCCCCGACGACGAAAGCCCCCACCGCCCTCCGCCCGCGGCACGCACGGCCCACTTGGTACGACCACCCGTTCTCCAGCGCCCCGGGGCCGTACGCGTCACCGTCCTGGCGCACGGCGCCGGCCTCGTACGGGCCGATGGCCCGCTCGGACCGCCCGCCTTGGCACGCTTCACCGGCGGCGAATCCCGTCGCCCTCGAACGCGACCGCTTCGAGCGGCAGGCCGACGCGCTGGCCACGCGCGTGCTTGCCGGGGGCGAGGCCGCGGCCGCGCGGGGCCTACTCCGCGCTCCGGCCGCACGCTTCAGTGCCCCCGGCAGCGCCGGCCGCGCCCTGCCGGAGCCGCTGCGAGGCGATCTCGAACGGGCTCTCGGCGCGGACCTCGCCGCGGTCCGCGTCCACACCGACGCCGCGGCGGGCACGGCCGTCGAGGGCGCGGGCGCGCAGGCTCTCGCGGCCGGAGCGCACCTCTACTTCGCACCGGGCCGCTTCGCGCCCGACACCAGCGGCGGCCGGTTCCTGCTGGCCCACGAGCTGGCCCACGTGCTCCAGCAGACCGCCGTCGCCGCCAGCCACCACCCTCTGCGCGCGACCGCTGCCAGCGGCACGGGCCCCGCCCAGGCCACGCCCCGCAAGGATCCCCTCCAGGTGTCCGGCGTACCCGAGCCACCCGCGTTCGAGGAGATCATCCGCAGGCATCTGGCGGCCAGTCCCGACAACAAGCGGCTGCGCGATGCCGCCGACTGGTTCCGGCGGGACGCCGAGGAGAGCCCGGACGGCATGCGGGACGCCTGCCAGCACCTCGCGGACGAACTGCTGACCGCGACCGTGACACAGTTCGACCCGGAGGTCCTGGCCCTCCAGGCCGACCTGCTCAAGCGCGCCGAGCGATGGGACGTCCTCAACACCGTCCTCGACCGCCACCCCGGCCTGCTCACCTGCTTCTACGACATCCGTGCCTACACCAGCGTCCCCGAGGAGCGCGAGTACCGGTGGGTGCTGCGCTCCTGGCAGGACGAGCCGCTGCTCCAGAAGCAGCACTCCACCGCGCAGTTCCTCAACACCTATCTCGTCTTCCTGCTCGGCACGACCCAATCGGTACAGCGCCTCGGCACCACCAGCCTCCAGGAACTGCTGGACGAGCAGCTCGCCCGTCTCACCGCCTCGGACGGATCGCTGTTGCCCGGGGAGCGTACGTACGTGACCCTGTGGGCGGTTCGACGAACCGACGAGATCCGGTGGAAGACTCTGGGCCGCCTCATCACCACCCTCTTCGGCCGCACCGTGCGGGCGGACCGCCTGAACCCCGTCCAACGCATGCACTTGGCCGAAGCGGTGGCCGTGTGGGCGAAGGACCTTCAAGAGGGCCGGGGCCTCCCCGCATCCGAGGCCCCCGAGGTACGTCGGCTGCTCACCGACCTCGCACCGCACGTACTCAAGATCGGAGAGCTCTGCGTCCAGTTCTGGCACGACGTCCTCCAGACGGAGCGTGTGTGGGCGTCGGACGGATTCCCGCCGGACGCGCTGCTCAAGGCCGGCCGTGAGCCCTGGGCGGACGCCCTGGAGGCCCGGCTACTCCCGCCGCTGCGGGACTTCTTCCGGCTGACGGAGAACGCACCCGGTGGAGCCGCCGACACCCCGCTCGACAGTCAGCAGTTCCTGCGGGCGCGCGACACCCTGGTGCGGGCGGCGCGAGATGCGAGCTACCCGCTGGCCGAAGCGCCCCTGCTGGCAGCACTGGTCGCCAATCAGTGGGAGGTGGCGCTGGTACACGGCTGGGTCCAGATCCAACTGGCCAAGCTGCTGGACACGCTGGCCACGGTCGGGCCGGACAGCGATGACGACGCACGCATGATGGCGCGCATCCGCACCGGCCGCGTTGTGGGCAAGCTGGGGGCGTGGCTGGGGCGGCGCTGGCTGGCCGAGCTGGGCCTGGCGGTGGTCGAGTCCCGCTACGAGACCCAGAGCAAAAGCGTCCTGGCCCTCCAGGGCGCCTGGAAGCAGCACCGGGTCCCCCTGTCCCGGCTGCTTCAGGACTTCCCCGCCAACCACGCCCTCAGAGGCTTCGGCGGCCTTACCGCCGCCCAGTTGGTCGACATCTACCAGACCTTCTACTACGAGCGGTACGCCGAGGACATCGCCCGTCGGCACGCGCACCGCACGCTCGCGGACGACGCGACCGTGATCCAGCAGGCTTACCGGGAGCTGAAAGCGGCGGACATGCCAGCCCGCTGGACGGTCGAGGACTACGAGTACGCGCCGAATCCCGAAGGAACGCCGTCGCTCGTCGAACTCATCAAGGACCACCCGAAAACGCAGGCCCAGCTCCCTGACAGGCCGGAGGCGGTGAGGTTGTATCCGGCCCGCAGCCTGGATGTCCGGCCGGACGTGTTCGTCTGGACGCTGCCCCACCCCGAACGCCTCATCGACCGTCTCAAACTGACCGCGTTCTCGGAGATCATCGCCCGCTATCTGGCACCGGACTCCCCGGACCTCACGTTCGTACGGTCCTTGCCGTGGGTCCGGTGGCTGGATCTGCTCGGAGAGGCGGAGCGCGAACTACCCGAAGGCCTGGCCGTCGTCCAGGGAGGCATCGCCGCCGAGCTGCGCAACGAGCGCACCCAGGCGCTGCGCCGACTCGAGGACCGGATGCGGCAGGTGTCAACCGACGAGCGACACCTGCGTGTGAAGGAAGAGCTCCGGGAGACACTCCGCAAGTACCGACGCGGCTCCCAGACCACACGGGACGACACCCCTCTCGGCAACATGCTCGTCTGGGACATCCCGCAGCGGGTCCTGGACCGGCTGAACTGGCTGACCGCAGGCCTCGGGCCATCCGCGGACCAGCCGCTCCAGCTGACGGCGGCGGTACTGGAACTCGCGGACACGATCCGCGACAGGCTGACAGACCGTCCGCGCTACGACGTGGTGGCCGCCTACCAGCCCGTGATCCAGCAAGTGGTGGCCCTCGCGGAAGGCGATGGCGCGGCCCGCCTACGCCCCCTGCTGCCGCAGCACGGCGGCACCGACGCGGCCGTCGACACATGGGTCAGGCAACGGGTCGAGGTCCTGCGCGAGGTCGTGACCGAATTCGGCAGACACCAGCGTGACGTGCGCGAAAGGTTTGGCGTCGAGGGAGTGTGGGAGAGCGGCGGGGGGTTTCTCGCGGCCGTCGGCCATGGCTTCCGCATGGAGGTAGGCAAGCCGTTCACGGTCGACGGTGTCGAGTGGACCCTGGTGAAGGTCCACAAGCCGTTCGTGTACCACCCTCGCCACGGAGAGCAGGAGAGCGCGCTGCACCTCGAAGGCAGCGAGGTCCCCAAGGACAGCCGGGGACAGAGTGTCCTGGTAACCGTACGGCGCGGCGCGGGCGTACTACCCATCAGAGAGAACGACGACGTCCACCTGGCCGAGCTGGCGCACGCCGTCACCATGGCCGGACTGGCCCGCCAGGTGAAGGAGACGGCCGAGCGCGTCGAACAGCTCGCCGAACTGGGCATGGACGTAGCGGAGCTCGTCCCCGGTGTCGGGCAGGCGGTGATGGCCGCGCGGCTGGCGGTGACGGTCCTTGAGTTCACGGCCAGCCCGGACTTCCAGGAGCTGGTCAGCTCGCTGTTCCACGACCCGCAGGAGGCTTTCAGAAGGTGGGGGTCGGAGATCGCGTCCGTGCTCACGCCGCAGTTGCTCTGGGAGTACCTGCTCTTCGGCGTCCAGCACTTCGACAACCTGCGCAAAGAGAAGCGGCCCCCGGCGCAGCCGCGTCCGATCCGGCCGGGCCGCACCCTCGGGGCGCGGGCTGCCCAGATCGCACGCCGCCTGCTCGCCACCGGACTCCTCGTCATGCGGGCGCTCGCGCAGGTTCAGACCCGGGTGCGCTGGCGAGTGGAGGCCGCTCAGCTGTTCGTCCTCGGCCATCCCCTGATCGACCGGGTGCTACGCGCGATCGCCGACCACCTGGAAGGCGCGCTCAGGCTGGCCGGTGAGGGGATCCACCTGGCGGAGGAGTGGGAGGAGACCGTCGACGGCTTCGCCTCGCGCGTCGTGGAGATCGCACAGGGGATCGCGGACTTCGAACTCCCCGACGAGATCGTCAGACCCGGCGAGCTCGTGGAAATCGTGGTCGAGGCACTGGTCAACCGACTGCCAGGCAAGTACAAGATCGGCGGCAAGACGGCCCTCGCCCTGCTCGAGGTGAGCGGTCAGAAGGACGCCGTCTTCGACGCCGTGGCCAAGGCCGCGAAGCTGTCGAACGTGAACGACTTGTGGCGCGACGAGGTCCGCTCCCGGGTTGCCCCGCCCCTTACAGAAGCACGCAATGACCTTGCGGACACCATCTTCGACACCCTCCAGCGGGTGGACGTCTTCCAGGGACGAATGGCAGCGAAGCTGGAAAAGGGCAAGCAGGCAGTACGCGAACCCGGCCAGGTGGCGATCGAGGACGTCGACGCGGGCATGGTCGACACCGCTGAGCCAGCCCAGGCCGGGGCCCCGGAGGCGGCGCCGCGGCCGACGGGCCGGGGCCTGTCGGCCCGCCCGGGTGACCCGGTGCGGCTGCCCGCCGAGACCGGCCAGCCGCTGCAACCGCCGGTCCGGCGGCGCTACGAGCAGTGGTTCGGCCAGGACCTGCGCCATGTTCGGGTGCACACCTCACCGGCTGCGGCCCGTGCGGCCGGCGAGCTGGGGGCGCTCGCGCTCACTTCCGGCAGCCACGTCTACTTCGCTTCGGGCCGCGGGCTGGGCGGCGGCGGTCTGCTCGCGCACGAGCTGACGCACGTACTCCAGCAGACCGGCCCGCACCCGCTCGGCGTCCGCGCCGCCCCCCGGCCCCAGCCCGGCACCCCTGGCCGCGGCCTCACCCTGGACCCGTCCAAGGAATCCGCCGCCTACGCTTCCGAGCGAACCCCCGGCCCCCTCACCGCCGAGGCGGCATCGGGCGTACAACCCAAACTGTCGGCCGACGTCATCGAGAACCTCTTCGCGATACTCACCAGTCCGATGGAATTGGAGAAGTCCGCGCTCAAGACGGCCGCGCTGAAAGGAGAGGAGGATATCCCGCCGGAGATTCGGGCGCTTGTGCCGGAAACACACCTGCGCGCCGAGCTCGACCGGGGGATCGCGCACCTGAAGTTCTCCCACAAGCGCTTCAAAGAGCCGGATGTCTCGGAGGCGATCCGTCGGCACTTGGCACGCAAGACGAAGGACGAGGTGGACCGATCGCTCGACCGTATCCTGCGTGACTCGATCGTCGACAAGTCGAAGAAAGGCGCCCCCAAGCCCCAGTACGAGGTGGACGAAGCCAGGCTGGCGCAGGCCTTGGCCCGGGTTGTCTTCGGCCTCCGCGGTGTCCATCTGGACATCAAGATGGCCGACAAGGTAAGCGGAAAACCGCCTCGGATCACCACCGTGACGTGCCAGTTCGTCCACCTGGCACTGGTTCACGGCAATTCCGACCTGTGGCGCATCGCGCTGAGCGAGGTCGCGGATGCCAAGAAGCGCGCGATTGTGCTGCCGAGACTCAAGGCCCGTTTGGTCAATGTCCCCTTGACGGACATGTGGGAAGGGGGTCGATTCCGTATCAAGGCATCGCTGATTCAGGACGTGCTCAAGCGGGCGGAGGATAAGGGAGTCGTACTGACCCCGGCCGAACTTCCGAAGAAGGACGATTACCTGAAGACGGAGGGCGTCGACTCCAACGTTGGGCTCCGGCTCGCGACGTACGCGCAGCAGAGCCCACCGGGCAGGGACCGGGACTCGCATCACATCACCCAGTACCTGCTCCTGGAGTACTTCACACACAAGACCACGGATAACACCCAGCGGCCCTTTCCTCTGATCGGCAAGGGACCGGACGAGATCTACCCGGGACTGGCAGTGCAGCAGGGCGAACCCGTCAGGATGAAGGCCCGGAGCGACATGAACCTCAATCTTCTGGCGGACAAACGGGGTGCTCGGATGCCGACGATCAGCCTGGCCCGCGAGACACACCGCTCGGCGCGCCTGCACATCAGCGTCAAGGACGGAGACGAAGAGAACATCAAGGCGGAGTCTCAGAGCGATCTGGTGCACCAGGTGTTCCAGCAGGCCCTCGGGGGAGATTCATCCGAATACCTCAAGCGGCAAGCAAGCGGCCGTGCCGGGTTCGAGGCATACGTCAAAGGCCACCCCGGCGGAAAGCCGGGCGTGGCCGCGCATATCCAGGACGCGATGATCAAGACTTACCACTGGATGCGCGGGAAGATGGAGGAGCGCCTGCTGGGCGGACTGGTCGGCGCCGAGCGGCTCTACTTCAATGAGCTCGCCAAGCAGAAGTCCTCCCAGGAGGAGATCACGCAGAACGAGATGGTGTTCCGGGTATACGGCAAAGCCGTGGCGCACGCTCGGCGTGAGATGAAGAAATGGGGGTGGGAATGACGTGCCCGAGACCGGATACACCCGTACCCCCAAGCTCCTCAAAGGCGCGCTCATCCAGTTCTCCGCTCCGCTGCTCGTACCCGTGCCCAGTCTCATCGTCTTCCAGTACAACCCCGAGTCCCTGGCCCGCACCCTGCGGCCCTGGGCGCCGCCCGAGGCAGGGCCGGACGGAGCGGCCGCCTCGGGGCAAGGGCAGCAACAGCAGGCCGGGCTGGCTCAGCCGTACGACCCGCAAGAGGAGTTCACGGTCGTGCTGGAGCTGGACGCGGCCGACGCTCTGGAGTACCCGGAGTCGCATCCCGTCGCCGCGCTGTCCGGTGTCGCCGACCGGCTGGCAGCGCTGGAGATGCTGCTCTACCCCGCCCCTGACGCCGCAGACGGGCTGCTCTCCGGGTCCCTCGGCGTGTCGGTGTCCGTCTCGGTGGGCGGGCTCGAGATCGGTGCCTCCGCCGAGGTGGAGATCGTCCCGAGCCCCGAGGTGCCGGTCGTGCTGTTCTTCTGGGGGCCGGGCCGGATCGTGCCCGTGCGGATCACCAGCTTCGCCGTCGAGGAGCAGGCCTTCTCGCCGCTGCTCTACCCGATCCGCGCGAAGGTCTCGATGGGCATGCGCGTGCTGACTCCGGCGGCCCTCGCGGACCGCGAGGAGACCACGGCCGTGAAGATCGCGAAGACCGCGTACGAGTTCACCCTCGCGCAGAAGCAGTTGCTGGCCACCGCCAACCTCGCCAATTCCGTCGAGTCCGTCGCCGGGATGCTCCCGCTCTAGGCCCGAGAGAGCCGCCCATGTTCGAACCACCCAGCCGGTACGCCACCGTCGAGACCTACAACGTGCCCGACCACCGCGGCCGCCTGGTCCAGGTGGTCGCGGTGCCGCCCGCGCCCGCCACCCCCTCGGCCGGCATCCACCGCACACGGCAGGGCGAGCGCCTGGACCACCTCGCCGCCCGCTACCTGGGCGACGCCACGCTGTGGTGGCGTATCGCGGAACGCAACGACGTGATGCTCACGGCCGCGCTCGCGGAAGCACGCGAGATCGACATCCCGGTGCGGAGGGGATAACGGTGGCCCACGGGGCGGCCGTTCTCGTGAACGGTGCACGCGACGACGAGCTGACCGCGGCGGCCGTGATCGAGGTCGACCAGCGGTTCGGTGAACCCACCGTGTTCACCCTGGACCTGCCGCTCACCGTGCGCGGCGGCGACCTGCCCCTGCTCACCGACCCCCGGGTGGGCCCGGGCGGCGAACTGGCGGTGGTCGCCGCGGCCGGCGGACAGCGCGCCTGCCTGGTCTGGGGCCCTGTCACCGGCCAGCGCATCACTCTCGTGCACGGGGGCACCGGCTCCCGGCTGACCGTGCACGGCGCGGACGCGTCCGTCGTCATGGCTCGCGAGGACCGCGCCGAGGTCTGGGCCGACGGCAGCGACAGCGCCGCAGTGGCCACGCTGGCGGCCCGGTACGGCTTCACCGCCGACGTGGCGGCGACCGCCACCGTACGCCCCGAGACCGGCCACGCCCTGGTCCAGCGGGAACCGGACCTCGCCCTCGTCCGGCGCCTGGCCCGGCGCAACGGCTACTGCGCCTGGCTCACCTCCGCCGAACAGGGCACGCACACCCTGCACTTCCGGCCGCCACCCGTCGACCAGGACTCCGCCGCCGAGCTGAGCATCAACACCGACCCGCCCTCGGTGGAGTCCCTGGAGATCACCTGGGACACCGAGCGCCCTGCCGCGGGAGCGGCGGCCCAGCTGGACCCGCGCTCCAAGAAGCTGCTGCAGGGCCGGGTCGCGCAGTCCCCGCTCGCCGTGCTGGGCGCCCGCCCGTACGCCGAGATCGCGGCCGACGCCGCCCGTCGCACAGCCTGGCTCCCCGTGACCGCGGACGACTCCGCCGACCTGCACGGGCGGCTGACCGCCGAAGTGACCGCCAACTCCTTCTTCGCGCGCGCCACCGGCACCACCACCGCCCGGCTCGTCGGCGGCATCCTGCGCGCCCCTTCGGTCGTACGGCTGCGCGGCGCCGGATCGCGGCACAGCGGTCCCTGGCTGTGCGCCCGGGTGCGGCACCGGATCGACGAGACCGCGCACACCATGCAGTTCGAATTGGTCAGAAACGGATGGGGACGGAAGACATGAGCGGACGGGCATCGTGATCGGGCAGCGGGAGCCGCTGGAAGAGGTCTTGGAATTCCTGTACTCGCACTTCTTCGGGAAGTACCGGGGCACGGTCGTGAACAGCAAGGACCCGACGGACCGCGGCCGGATCCGGGTGAAGGTCCCGGCCGTGCTCGGCGACCAGCAGGTGTGGGCGCTGCCGTGCGTGCCGTACGCGGGGGCTGGCGTGGGGCTGTACGCACTGCCCGAGCCCGGCACCGCCGTGTGGGTGGAGTTCGAGGCGGGTGATCCCTCGTTCCCGGTGTGGACCGGCTGCTTCTGGGCGGACGGCGAGCTGCCGCACACCTCCGGCCCCGGCGTCAAGGTCCTGCGGACCGGCCGGACGACCCTGCGACTCGACGACGGCAGCGGCGAAGTGCGGCTCGCGAACGACCTGGCCGCAGCGGTGGCCCTCGGCGCCCGCGCCACTGTCGAGGCCCCTGCTGGCCTGGCGCTCGCCCGGCACGTCGTCGGTGGCACCGGAGTACGCAGCGAGTCCGGGAGCGGCGGCACCGTCGAGGTCAGCGGCACCGGAGTGGCCCTGAACGACACCGCCCTTCGGGTGGGCTAGCGTGCCCGGCCACACCCTCACCACCGCGTCCGTACTGGTCTGCCCGCACGGCGGTCAGGTACGGATCACCGCCGCGGCCGCGCGGGTCACGATCGCCGGGGCTGCCGTCGCGACCACCGCCGACACGTTCGCCGTGACCGGCTGCCCCTTCCAGATCCCGGCCGTCGTACCGGTACCCAGCCCGTGCGTACGGGTCCAGTGGCTGGTCCCCGACCTCACCGCCCGGGCCGGCGGCGCCGCGACGGTGTCGCGCGGATCGGCGGGGGTGTGCCTGGCCGCGACCGGCGCGCCCCAAGGCCCCGTCGGCATCGTCGCCGTCCAGCCACTGGTCAGCACTGCCTGAACCCGCCAGATCCCAACGTGAGGAGGCCCGTATGGCCGCCGAGTCCGTCCCCGCGCGGTTCACCGCGCTGCGCTGGCCCCTCGGGCTCAACGCCGCCCTGGGTGCCGTCGCGCGCGAGGACGACTACGCGCGGCACGTCGAACAGCTGATGCGGCAGGTTCTCCTGACCGACCCGGGCGAGCGGGTCAACCGCCCCGACTTCGGGTGCGGTGTACGTCGGATGCTGTTCGCGCCCAACGACCCGGCGGGCGCGGCGCTGGCCCGGGTCACCGTCGCGGAGGCGCTGCGCCGCTGGCTGGGCCCCGTCATCGAGGTCGACGACGTGGCCGTGCAGGCCGTGGAGGATCGCGTGGAGATCACCGTCGCGTACACGCTGCGCGCCAGCGGCGAGCGCCGGTACCTCAACGAGCAGACCGGTCTGTGACATGGCCGCCTCCGACCGAACCTCCGCGCCGGACCGGCTCGCCGCGCTGCTCGCCCAGGACAAAGTCACCGGCATCGACTTCGTCCATGTCCATCCGGCGCAGACCGTGCTCGACGTCTATTTCCTGCGGGACCCCGACACCCTCGCCCCGCCTCTGCCCGGCGCACTGCCCGCGAAGGCCGTCAGCGTCTACGACACCGACCGGCACACGCTCGTCCCCGTGAACGTGGTGTCACCCTGGCCACAGGGGGTGCAGGACCGTACCGTGCTGCGCCTCACCCTCCCCAGCCCCGGCCGGTTCGGACCGCACCGGCTGACCCTCGACAGTCCGCGCATCGACCCCTTCCACAACAGCACCGTCTTCTCCTTCAAGGCCGCCTGCCCGACCACCCTGGACTGCGACCCGCCGCATGCCGCGGCCCCGCCGTCGGCCGACGGCGACTTCCCCGTCGACTACCTGGCCCGTGACTTCGCTTCGCTGCGCCGGGCGTTGCTGGACTTCGCCGCCCGGCGCCACCCCGACTGGGAAGACCGGCTGGAGGCCGACGTCGGCGTGATGTGGGCCGAGCTGGCCGCGGCGGTCGGTGACGACCTCGCCTACACCCAGGACCGCTGGGCCCGCGAGGCCTTCTGGTCCACGGCTGTACTCCGCCGGTCTGTGCGCGGCCATGCCCGCCTCATCGACCACCACCTGGACGACGGCGAGAGCAGCACCGTCTGGCTGGACGTCACCGTCGCACCGGGTCCCGCCACAAAGGTGACCGTCGACGCCGGGACCGTCGTCACCAGCGCGGACGGCGGCGCCGTCTTCGAAGTCGGCCGGGGGCTGCACGACCCTCAGCCTGGCTACGAGGTACACCTGGCCCGCAACGAATTCCGCCCCCACGTGTGGGACAAGGACGCCGTCTGCCTGCCCTGCGGGGCCACGTCCCTGCACCTCGCGGGCAAGCACGCGAAGACGCTCGCCTTCGACGACGTGCCCGACGGGCGCCCGGCCGGCACCTGGCTGCTGTTGCAGCACACCCCTCCTGCCGGCTCCGCGCTGCCCGCTCGAGCCTGGCCCGTACGCGTGGTGGCGGCGGCCGACGCCCACGACCCGGTCCTGGCCACGAACGTCACGGCGATCCAATGGGAGTCGGCGCAGGCGACGCCGTACGAACTGGACCTCACGGCCCTGACCGTGCGCGGCAACCTGATCCCCGCCACGGCCGGAGAGAAGCGCACAGCAGACTTCCGCGTAGGGCCATCCGCGGTCGGCGGGACCGCTGTCGCTCCAGCCCTTGAGGACCGGACAGTGGAGCGGGCCGGGCCCGGCGGCGGGGTCTGCCACCGCTTCACCCTGCCCGGCAGCGACCGGCGGCAACTGGCCTGGCTGCCCGCCGGCGTCGGGCTCCGCCCCGAGGTGCTGCTGCAGGAGCTGGACGACAGCGGCACCCCGCGCGACCAACCGCGCTGGGTCTGGAAGCACTCCCTGCTGGGCGTCAACTCCTCGCTGCCGGACTCCACGGACTTCACCCTGGAGGACGGAACCTGGCAGCGGGTCGCCTCGTACCGGGTGCCAGGCGGGGAGGTCGTTCACCGCGACTTCGCCTCCGGGCAGGGTGTCACCGTACGGTTCGGGGACGGCGGGTTCGCCCAGGTACCCCGGGACGGTACACGCTTCCGCGCCACGTACCGGCTCTGCCACGGCCGTCGCGACGACATCGCCGCTGGCACCCTCGTGACCTTCCCGAAGGGCGTCCCGGGGGTCGAGTCCGTCACCAACCCGGTGCCCACTCACGGTGGCCGCGACCCGCAGTCGCTCACCGACGTCCGGATCGAGGCGCCCGACGCCTTCCACGCCATCGCGCTGCGGGCCGTACGCCCAGAGGACTACGCCGAGGTCGTTAAACGGCTGCCGTGGGTGCAGCGGGCAGGTGCCGTCGTGCGCTGGACGGGCAGCTGGCCGACGGTGTTCGCCACCGCCGACCCCCTCGGAGCCGCAGAACTGACGGAAAGTCAGCGAGATGAGGCGGCACGCCAGCTGGACCGGTTCCGGCAAGCCGGCCGGGAGGCACACGCCCGGCCACCCCGGTACGCCGACCTCGACCTCGCCATCCGGGTCTGCGTGGCACCCGACGCCTACCCCGGCCAGGTGGAAGCCGCCGTCCTGCAGGCCCTGCTCGGCAGGCCGGGGGCGTGCGGGGAGCGGCGCCGGGGCGGGTTCTTCGACCCCGACCACTTCACTTTCGGCACCCCGCTCTTCCGGTCACGGCTGGAGGCCGCCGTGCAACAGGTCCCGGGCGTACGGGCGGTGCGCGGGCTGCGGCTGCGCCGCCGGGGCCGGTTCGACTGGCGGGACTTCACCGAGCTGGAGTTCCGCGTCGCCCTCGACGAGGTGGTCCGTGTCGAGCAGGACACGACACGCCCAGAGCGCGGGTCGGTGCACATCATCACCGAAGGAGGGGCGTGAGGCTACGTTAGGTGACCGTGGCAGCCGATGCGCGGTGTCGCGGCGGGTTCGGTCCCCGCCCACCGGTCAGACGGCGGGTCATGGGAGTCACTACGTGAGCTGCGCCTGCGACGGGCTGCCACCGCCCGGCCGGCCGACGGCCATCGCGCCGGGCCGGGGCCGACTCGACCGGCAGCCGAGCACCTTCGCCGACTACCGCCGGTCCCTGTTCGCCGGGGCGCTGACCCGCCCGGCGCTCCAGGGCTGGCGCAGCCGCGCCCCCGGTGAGGCGGGCGTACTGCTCCTCGAACTGTGGGCCTACGTGCTCGACGTCGTCGGCTTCTACGACGAGACCATCGCGCACGAATGCTTCGTACGCACCGCCCGCCTGCCCGGCTCGCTGCGGGAACTGGTCGCTCTGCTCGGGTACGTGCCCCGACCCGCCGTGGCCGCAACGGTCGCCCTCGCGGCCCTCGCCGACGGCACCGACGCGGTACGGCTGCCGGCCGGCACCGCCTTCCGCTCGGCGGCCCTGCCCGACGGCGGACCGCCCCAGGTCTTCGAACTCGACACCGACATCATCATCCATCCCCGTTGGAACGCCTGGCCGCTGGCCGCCGTCCGCCCCGACGTGCTGCCCGCGCCCGCCGAGGCGGCCCTCCTCCTCGACCCGCGCGGCGCGGCCCTCACCCCCGGGGACACGATCCTCGTCACCCGGCCCGGCGGCGGCCAGGTCGTCACTGTTGTCTCCACCGGCACCTATACGGCGGACGACGGCGCCACGTACGCCACCGCCTCCCTCGACCGGCCTCCGGGGCTACCCGCCGGGACCTCGCTCGCCCAGGTGGAACTGCTGCGCCCTGGCGGCACGGTGGGGCTCTGGAAGCTGCCCGCCCCGGACGACATGCTGCTGGCTGCGGGGCTCGCTCACCTGGGCAGGATCAAGAGCATCGCCGGCGCAGTGTCAGCCGCCGGCTCGATGTCAGCCATCGGCCCGGCCGTGGACCACCTCACGGCGCCGAGCGCCGGCATCATCGGCCACCTGTTCGGATCCCGTGGTGACGGCCCGACGCTCTCCGTCGGCACCGACTCCACCACGCTGGTACTCGACGGACTGCACCGGCAGGTACGCGCGGGCGAGGCCGTAATCGTCAGCAAGGGCGACGAGCACCGCTGGTTCCGAATCGTGGCCGTTGCCGAAGAGCCGCGCACGGTGACTCCCGCGCTCACCACCGAACTCAAGGACGCCGCCGGCAAGAAGACGGGGTCCGTCACCAGCCCCGCCGTCACCGTCCCCGTCACGACCCTCACGCTGGACGCGTCGGCGAACGACCCGGCGCGCAAGCAGTCGCCTGCCGACTCGGACTGGTCCGTCGCCGACGCGGCCGCTCTGGTGGTACGAACCGGGCTGCGGCCCGCCGGCCGCCCGGTCCTCCCGCACCGGCCCGGTCTCGCGGCCGACGACCCCCTCGCCGTCGAAGCACCCGTCCTGCCCGCCCCAGCGGCCGGCTCTGCGAGCGGCCTGCCCGGACGCTTCCTGCTTGTACCGGCGGCAGGAGAGGGTGCCACCGTCAGCGGCGCCCTGGACCCCGCAACCCGCCACTTCACGCCCGACGCCGGCACCGGCTGGGCGGGCACGCTCACCGCCCCCGTCACGCTTCACGGCAACGTGCTCACGGCGACGCGTGGTGAGCACGTCGCCCGGGAAGTCCTCGGGACCGGTGACGCCACCGTGGCCTGGCAGCGGTTCACCCTGGCCAAGAAGCCCCTGACCCACCTGGCCGCACCGGGCACGGACAGCGGGGTACGTGCCGCGCTGGAAGTCTCGGCCGGCGGGCGCCGCTGGCGCGAGGTGCCTTCCTTCACCAACGCAGGCCCGCTGGACGAGGTCTACCTCACCCGCCCCGGGCCCGACGGCGCCACCGACGTCGTCTTCGGCGGCGGCGAGCGCGGCGCCCGGCTGCCCACCGGAGCGGTGGTGACGGCGCGCTACCGCTTCGGCGCGGGCGCGCAGAGCCCGTCGGCGGGCTCCGTCACCCAGATCGCCGGGCCAGTGCCCGGCCTCGCCCAGGTGCTCCAGCCGGTGGCTGCGTGGGGCGGCGCGGACGCCGAGGGCCCCACGAGCCTCCGGCAGCGGGCGCCGCGCTCCGCGCTGCTGCTCGGCCGCGCGGTGTCCCTGGCCGATGTGGCAGCGGTGGCGGCGGGCGTGCCGGGCGTCGAGAACGTACGCGTGGACCGGCGCTGGAGCGCCCGCCGCCAACGCCTCGTCCTCCGGCTCGCTTTCATCGGCCCTCCGGAGCTCGCGCCCTCGGTCGCGCGTGCGGTACGGGCCGTCACCGACCCGTGCACCCCGGTCGAGGCCGAGGCAGCGCCCGCGCACCCTGGCCGACTCGTGATCGATGTCGCCGCAGACCCCAGATACGAGTCTGCGACCGTGGCCGCCTCCGTGCACCAAGCTTTGGCCGGCGGCCAGGAATCCCCGCTGGCCCCGGCCCGGCTCGGGGTCGGAGGCCCGCTGATGCGCAGCGTGCTCTTCGAGTCGGTCCTCGCGGTCGAGGGCGCGGTCGCTGTACGGGGCGTGACGCTCGACGGCGTGCCCTGGGACACGGCGGCGCTGACGCCCCCCGACGGGCGGTGGCTGGACTTCCTGGCCGCCGGCGAGCTGACCGTGACGGCGGCCGCGACGGCGGCGATGCCCGAGGCGGCTGCCACGACCGCGGCGGTGGCAGGGTGAGCCGCCTCGCCGATGACGGCTACGACCGCGTCTACGCCGAGTACTTGTGGTCCCTGATCCCTGCCGTCCACCGCGAGGCCGACGCCTCACCCGACGGACGGGGCGTGCTGCGCGCCTTCACGGAGACGGTGGCGGCAGAACTGGCGGCCGCGCGCCGCAGCGTGGACCGGCTCGGCGAGGACCCGTTCGTGGAACGGGCCGACGACTGGGCGGTCCCGTACCTCGCCGACCTGGTCGCGACCCGGCTGGGATCCGCGCTCAACCCGCGCGGACAGCGCGTCGAAGTCGCGAAGACCGTGTACTACCGGCGGCGCAAGGGCACTCCGCGCGTACTGGAGGAGCTGATCTCCGACATCACCGGCTGGGACGGCGTGGTGGTCGAGATGTTCCGCCGGCTGGGCCGGTTCCGGCATGCCCTCGACCCCGCACCCGGCCCGATCGCGGGCCCCGTCACCGGCACCCGTCCGGGAGGCCTGGCGGATCTGCGCGCGCTCCGGGGAACCGAGCTCGCCCGGGGACCCTTCGACGAGTACCACCACACCCCGGACCTGCGCCGTCCCCGTGGCACCGCCGACGGGTACGGCGCGTCGGGCATCCGGGGCGTCCACGGGATTCACCAAGCCGCCTTCCACCTCTACCGGCTGCCCGCCTGGCGGATCACCGGGGCCGTGCCCGGGGCCCCTGGCACCGACGCGTCCCTGCGCACCTTGGACCCCTCGGGCCGTGCCGTGCCACTGTTCCAACGCCGCCGACGACCCGAGGACTGGGAGGAGTGGCGCTCCGCCCGGCCCTGGGAACTGGCCGCGCCGATGCGCTGCCGCGTGCTCGGCGACGCCGTCTACGTGATCACCGACAGCGTGCTCAAGACACTGCGGGCCGCGGGCTTGTCCGCCGCAGCTGCCAAGGACCTGGGCCGCCTTGCCGGGCGGCGGCTGGCCGGCGAGGCCGCGCTGCTGCGGGCGGTACGCGCGCTGCCCGCCGGCAGCAGCGCGGGCGTGCAGGCCGGTCCGGTCTGGGAGGCGCTGCGCAAAACCGCCCTCGACCCAGACTGCGGCAAGGCCGCCCTCCTGCCCGACTCTCTGCACCTGGAAACCGCCCCCGGCACCACCGTCCCGCCGCACCGGGTGGCCGTCGGCGCACTCGTCAGCCCTGCCGCCCTGCCCCAGGGCGCGGACGTGCTGGTCGACCCTGAGCACGGCCGGGTGCGTTTCGCGGCGCCTCCGTCGTCGTCCGCCGCGCTGCGGGCGACGTACCACATCGGATTCCCGGGGCCGGTCGGCGCTGGGCCGTGGGATCGCTCCGCCGCCGTTCTGCCCGCCGACGCGACCCTGGCCGGGGGAGGGGCCATCGCCTCCGGCTCGGTGCGACCGGACGGCGTGACCCGGATCGTGGACAGCCTCACTTACAGCGGCCTGCCGAAGGCGGCAGGAGTGCGGACGATGTGCGTCCAGGCGGCTGACCGGCAGCGGCCCTATGTGCGGCTCGGTGGGGCCTGGGAGCTCGAAGCCGAGGCCTCGACCCCCGCCGAACTCGTCCTCGACGGCCTCTGGCTCGGCGCCGGAAGCACCCCTGCGGCGGTGCGCCTGCGCGGCAGCTTCCGCAGTGTCGTCCTGCGGCACGTCACCCTCGACCCCGGTGGCACCGACGCCTGCGGAGGCGTCCTCGCCCCCGTGTCACTCACCGTCGAGGGCCATGTGGAATGCCTGATGATCGACCGGTCCGTCTGCGGGCCGGTCGCCGTCACCGGTTCGGTCGAGACCGTGGTCCTGCGTGACTCGATCCTCCACGCCAACGGGGGCGCGCCCGCGCTGGGCGCGCCCGGCGCCCTGCTCGACGCAGCGCGCGCCACGGTCATCGGGCCGATCGCCGTCAACCGGATGAAGGCCACCGAGCTGCTGGCCACGGACGAGGTCACGGTGACCGACACCCAGTACGGATGCTTCCGGTTCGGCGCAGCCCCGGCCGCCAGCCGACTGCCCCGGCCCTACCGGTCCCATGTCCTGGCTTCGTCGAAGGGCCTGTTCACCTCGCTGATCTTCGGCCGGCCCGGTTACACCCAACTGGCCCTGACCGCGCCGCGGGCGGTGGCGCGCGGGGCCGAGGACACTTCCGAGACCGGAGTGTGGTCCTCGCTGCGCGGGCCGGTCCGGCTCGACGGGCTGCTCGCGAAGGCCGGCGAGTACGCGCCGTTCGACCTCGTCCCCCACGTCGTCTTCGAAACCTAGTTCACCCCCGGGAGCACCGTGGCGATCGACCTCTCCCGCGCCGCGCACAGCGGGCGCAAGGGCTACCAAGGCACCCGTCTGCAGATGGGCCGGGTCCTGAGCGACGACGACTTCAACGCAGGGCACGAGATCGCCGAGGAGGAACGACGGCATGCCCTTGCCGACCTCATCGGCCCGGCCGGCACCCCGGACGGCGGGTTCCGGGTGACGAACCCGCAGATCACCAACGGCCGAGTGGACTTCACTCTCGCGCCGGGCACCCTCTACCTGGGCGGGCTGCGGCTGGAGACCGACGGGACCGAGACGTTCCAGACCCAGCTCGACTGGCTCCAGCAGTCAGCGGACGACCGGCCCGAGCCGCCCGCCGCGGGGGAGCGCTACGACCTGGTGTGGATCGAGGCCGTGCTCCAGGACGTCACCGCCGTGGAGGACGCCGAACTCCAAGAGACCGCCCTCGGGGCCCGGGACACCTCAGCCCGCACCCGGGTGGTACGACGGGTCAGGGTGTCCGCGGACAGCGGCTCCGCGATGTGCCAGGAGGGCTGGCAGAGCGTCTTTGCCGAACTGGGCGGCGAGCCCGGCGAATACCCGGAAGTGGCCGGCGACGCGGTGCTGACCGTCGGCTACGACCCCGGCGGCGACCCCGCGGACCTGTGCTCCCCGGCCGTCGAAGGGGGTTACCTCGGCCCCGACAACCAGGCGATCCGCGTCCAGCTCGTGGCCGACGGCACCGCGCTCACCTGGGGCTTCGACAACGCCTCCGCCCTGTACCGGGTCAAGCTGGGCACGGACGGAGACGGACAACTCCGGGTGGTCACCCTCGACACCGAGCCGCCCGACCAGGCGCACTGGCCAACCGCCGGACAGGTGGTTGAACTACTGCCGTGGGGCGCGCTGCTGCCCAACGGTCAGAAGATCGCCGAGCGTACGGGGCTGCTCGCGCGGGTGGACGGCTCGTACGACCCGGACAGCGGTGCGCTCACCCTCGCCACGCCCATCCCGGCGGGCTTCGGTGAGGCGTGGCAGGGCCGGCTGGACGCGAAGGCCCTGGGAGACCCGTACTACTTCCTGCGCGTCTGGGACCGGGGCTCGGACACCACCTCCCCGCTGGAGATCCCCTGCCCGGACGGCATCGCCGTCCCTCTCGCCCACACCGGCCTGCACGTCACCGTCAACGGGGCGCGTCGCCGGCCAGGAGACCACTGGACCATCGCCGCCCGGCCGCAGACTCCGACCCGCGTGGTGCCGTGGGACCTGGAACAGGGACGCGCGCCGCACGGCTTCACGCGGTGGGCGGCGCCTGTCGCGGTCATCCGGTGGACGACCAACGCGGCCAGTTGCACCGGGACCGTCGTCGACGCCTGTGTCCCGTCGTTCCCGCCCCTCACCCGCCGGGGCGGCTGCTGCACCGTCACGGTCGGGGACGGCGTGAACAGCCATGGCGACTTCATCTCCATCCAGGAAGCGGTCGACAGCCTGCCGCCCGGGGGCGGCGAGGTGCGCCTGCTGCCGGGCGAGTACTTCCAGCGGTTCTGCGTGGAGAACCGGAAGGACGTGCGCGTTGTCGGGTGCGGTATCCGCTCCCTGGTCAGAGAGCCGGACCCGGAGAACACCTCGGGCGCCGAGGAGGACGGAGCCAAGGACGCCTCCAAGCCCGTGGTCCTCGTGAAGGACGGCTCGCGGGTCGTCCTGGAATCCTTCACAGTGCAGGCCCGGCGATCCATCTGCGTCCAGGCCATCGCCACGCCCGGGCCGTTGTCCGCGAGCGAGGGCCTGGAACTGCGGGACATGCTCGTGGAAGCCTCCATGAGCAGCGCGCTGCGGGTGACGGGGTGGCGGCAGGTCCGCGTACGGGACTCGATGTTCGCACTGTTCAAACTTCAGGCGTCCTTCGTGCCGGGCGGTGCGGGCGCACACCCCACCGTGTTCATCGGTGCCGACGACGTGCTCATCGAGGGCAATTTCATTGGCGTGCGCCGCCCCCTACCGCTGCTCCGCCAGGCGCTCGGCGGGCTTCAGATCGGCGGGGGCAGCGAGCGGGTGGAGATCCGGCGCAATGTCATCGACTCCGGCAACGGCAACGGCATCACGCTCGGCAGCGTGGTGTGGGTCGGGGCAGCGGACTTCCAGCTCCTGTCCCGGGACTGGTACGCCGTACTCGCGCGGGCACTGCGGTATCCACCGTTCGTCGTGGTCGTCGACGACAGCGGCTGCCTGCACCTGGAACCGGGGGATGACGACAGCCCCCCGCCGGACCTGGGCGACGGCGAGCCGGCCGTGCCGCTCTCCGAAGGGCCTGTCACCGGTCTCCGCATCACCGGCAACCGCATCCTGAGGATGGGGGGCAGCGGCATCGCCAGTGTGCGCCGCCCGCGCGGCACCCGCGGAGCCCACCAGCTCGAAGACGTGGTCATCGACGACAATCGGATCGAGCAGTGCCTGCGCATCGAGGTCCGTGCGGCCCACGATCCGGCCGCCGTCCTGCGCACCGGCTTCGGCGGGATCGCCCTGGACCGGGTACGCGGGCTCCTCGTGCGCGACAACCTCATCGCCGGCAACGGGTCGGACCACGATCACGCGGTGTGCGGCCTGTATGCCGCCGCCGTCGAAGGGCTGGTCGTCCGGGACAACCGGATCGAGGGCAACGGCCGCTGGTCCCGGCGTCCGCTACCCGGGCCCCGGGACGGCATCTGCGTCCCATACGCCGTCCCGGACACATCGGATGCGTCTGATGAGTCGGCTTCGCCGACCCGGCCGGCTGCCCGGATCGAGCGGAACCTGGTCTCCCACCCGTGCGGCCGGGCCCTTCTCCTGTGGGCCCTGGGCCCGGCGGCGGTCAGCGACAACGCGCTGGCCGGGACGGCGATCCCGGCCATTCAAGTACGGGACGAAGTCCAGCCGGTCCGGGCCGGAACGAGCTCGGCCGACGAGTTCCGGAGATGGCTGCCTCTGGCCGACGAGGACCCCGCGCCGGCCGCGGCCCGGCTGACCGCCGCGCTGACCATCGTCGGAGGCGGGGCGGTCCTGATGCTCGGCCTGGCGACGGCACGGAACGCGGGCGGCGCCAGCTTCCGGCTGCACGCGGCGGGCCTGGCCGGCGGGTTGTCAACGTCCTTGTCCAAGGAAGGCACACCTCAACCCATGGGCGGACCACTGCTCTTCTCGGACAACCAGGTGTCCCTTGATTCCCGGGGAGCGCAGGACGTGGCCACCACGCTTGCAATCATCACCGGTGACGACCTGGTGGCCGCTGACAACCAGGTACGCACGGCCGACGACTTGGAGTCCCGCAACGCGAACAGCTTCCTGGGCTGGTCTGTGCGAGTCACCGCCAACCGCTTCCGCGAGGCACCTGGGCGGGCCTCGCTCTCGGCTTACAGCTTGGGCGCCCTGAACACCACGGTTCTCAATCACAGCACCCACTGCGTGGCCGCCGCCGGGAAGGTCGTCGTGGACCACTCGAACAGCAGCGAGCTGGAGCTCACCTCCGAAGATTCCTGCACGCGCGTCCGCACCAGCCTCGATCCCGTACGGCTGATCGGCGCGATCCTCGAACAGGACGACGAAAAGGGCGACGAGCAGATCGACGCGCTCGGTGACGAGCTGGCCGGGATCACCGGCGCCGCCGATGCCCTGCGGGTCGCCGCTCTGCTGGCGGCGGCAGACGCGGACGCGCAGCAGGCCGAAGGGCTGGCCTTCGACCTGGCCCGCCTGGCGGCCCGGGACGGCGCCGAGTCGCCCGCAGTCCGCGCGGCGCACGGCTGGAAGCAGGAAATCACCCGGCGCCGGTACACATCCCTCACGGAGGCGGGGCGCATCTCGGTCCCGCTGCCTCGGCCCGTGGAGGGTGCCCTGGTCATTCACGGCCGGGTGGCCGGCGAGGACGGCCGGGGCCTACCGGGACTCACCGTCCGGGCCCGGACAGAGTCCGCCCGCTCGGTATCCACGACGACGGACGACGTCGGCGGGTACGCGCTCGTCGTGCCCGAGCAGCACCTGCCCGTACACCTCGCGGTGCTCCGGGGACGCACGGAACTGTACGAGGAGAGCACGCCCGTGCCGGGTCAGGCGGGCGGCACGACCTGGTGGGAGATCACTTTGCGAAACGACGCGAAACAGGCACCTTCGTGAGTCTCGCGAGGCGGTCAGCACAGCAGTGCTCCCGACTGGCGGCTGCGCACTTTTACTTGGAATGGCTTCAAGCTACGGCAGAAGGCAGCGTGCACTGGGCCCCATGCTCCGCGGGAAAATCCCATGCCGGTGCAGTGCGCCTCTCACTAACGTGGGGCCATGAGTGAGGACACGTGGGCAGGGGTGCGGGAGCGGGTGCTCCGGCTCGCCGAACATCCCAGAGCGGACAAGGTCTTCGGGGCTCGGGGGCATGGCTTTCGCCTTGGTCCGGTCATGGGTGAGGAACAGCTCCGGGCGCTGGAGGCGGACCTGGGCGCTGGTCTGCCCGCGCAGTATCGGAGTTTCCTGCTCCGTGTCGGAGGAGGGGGCGCCGGACCCTACTACGGCCTGATGACACCGGTCTTGGGCAACAGTGGATGGCAGTGGCTCGGCATCGGGCTTGCCTTCGCCGCGCAGCCGACCACCGCCGAGTTCGCCGGAAGGCCCTTCGTGGCCGAGGCGCTGCAGAGGGAGCTCGCCGCGCTCGAGGCAGAGGAGCCCACGAAGGAAGCCTTCACGGCCGACGCCGAGTTCCGACGCGCATACGCGGCCTGGGATGCGCGCTACGAGGAGCTGTATGACGCTCAGGAGGCGGGCGCGGTGTTCCTCAGCGAGCAGGGATGCGGCTATGCGTCGCTGATGGTGATGACGGGTCCGCACCGAGGTGCCATCTGGGATGACCTGAGACCGGCAGGCCGAGGGATCGAGCCGACCGGGCACGACTTCGCACATTGGTACCGGAGTTGGCTCGAGCGCACCGAGCAAATGCTCGATACCACACCACCGGCGCCAACCCACCAAAGGGACACGCTCTAGCGGTCCCAACGGCCCCACCAAGTGCTCCTTCGCATGCGAACCGCCGTGCCTCCGACCGGTCAGCCAGGGACCACGACCCTCGCTCGGAAGGAGGACGTTGGCTTTCAGCGCGTGGTCTTGACTGTCTTGGGGGAGACGACGCGGATGCCGGACCAGTTTTCGCCGACGCCGATGGCGGAGGTCTGCGTCAGGCCGGCGGTGAGGACGGCTTCGGCGATGTCGGAGGGCTCGACGTACCCGTCGCGGCCGGGCTTGGGGGTGAGTACCCAGATCACCCCGTGTTCTGCCAGCGGGGCGACTGCGTCGACGAGCGCGTCCACCAGGTCGCCGTCACTCTCCCGACACCACAGCAGGACCACGTCGACGACTTCGTCGGACCCCTCGTCGAGGAGCTCTGATCCGGCGCGTTCCTCCACCGCGGTCCGGACCTCATGGTCACAATCCTCGCCCCAGCCCAGTTCCTGGACCACCTGGTCCGGTTCGATGCCGAGCCTGTCCGCGATGCTCACCCGTGCTTGTCATCTGGCGTTCCCTTGCCTGTCGTGGGCGACCGTGCGGTCGCCAGATCACAGTCGATCAGCCCCGACGCAGCAGAGCGATGACGCCAAGGACAAGATCACCCGGATGTGTTAGCGCTCGGACGGCGCGGGGCTGTGCCTGGTGCTGAGCAGGCCGTCAGCGCTCTGGGTCCCCGTCGCCAGATCGCGGCAGGGGCGTGCGATCACAGGAGGGTCGCGGTACTTGAACCGCTCCTGAATCTCCGCCGCATGCTCGTAATCGTCGACCGGCGCTCCGGGTACCGTTTCACGCATGAGGCGTCCGCAATGCCGAGCTGCCCGGCCAGATAGTCCACGGCGCTGACGGCGTCGGCTCAGGTGTGCGGTGCGCCACGGGTTCGGGCGGCCGCCGGGTACTGCCGGGAGCGGCGCCGGACCGGCGGCGGCCCGACAAGTCATCGACCAGCAAGTCCTCCCACCCACAGCCAACCTCCTTGCCGAGGTTACTTACTTACGGAAGCTGAGGCTGCTGGACCGGCACCTTGGCGAGGGGATCGCTCGCAGCCAGGCCGTGCGGGCGGTCGTACACGGTGTCGGCGGTGTGCGAGCCGGGGGCCCAGCGGCCGGCCCGGTTGCGTTCGGCGAGCGGGACCCCGGCCGCGGCCATGTCGGTGTTGGCCCCGGCGCGGAGGCTGTGCGCGGTCACCTTCCGGTCGTCGATGTACGGGAGGCCGGCCTTTCCGGCGAGGTGCTGGATGCGTTCGTTGAGGGAGCCGGGACGCATCCGGGTACCGCGCTTGCGGCCTTCCGGGTAGGTTCGGGGGTTCCCGCCGGCGGTGAGGGAGCGGAAGACGGGCTGGTCGGGCCCGTCGGCTCCGAGTTCCTCCAGTACCGCGAGCCAGGCGCGGGCGCGGGCGACGAGCCGGAGGTCGGGACGGTCCTCGATGAACCGGGAGGAGCCCTTGCCCTGTTGGTCGGTCTTGGAGGAGGCCGTGCCGACGTGAATGCCGGTGGGGTGGATCCTCAGCCGCCGCACGAGCAGGTCGGCGAGCTCCATCTCGCGGTGGAGGTTGGCGTAGCCGAGCGCCACGAGAAACGCGTCGCGCTTGCCGATGTTCGTGTTCTCGTCACAGGCGGCGATGAGGGCCAGGCTGTACTCGATGGTGAGCGCGGCCGACCGCTCGACCTCGCCGCCGGCCTCCGCCCAGGCCTTGCGCCACGTACGGAGCTTGCCTTTGACCCGGGTGGCGTCGGGGCGCAGGTCCACCGGCTGCCAGGACGAGATGCGGGACATGTACGCCTTGACGGTGTCCGGCTTGAACTCGCCGGCCTTGCCCCGCCGGATGAGGTGCAGCCCGTACGCGGTGTACGTCGCGGTGGTGCACGGCCGGGCCAGGCGCGGCGGATCCTGCGCGGCGCACCACGCCTGGAAGGCCCGGACGGTGGAGTCCCGGTTGACGCGGGTGTTCTCGGCGAGGTCCTCTCCGTCGAGCTCTTCGGCGTCCTCGGCCGTGACGTAGAAGTCGGCCGTCGACCAGGCGGGCCGCTCGTCGGTACGCGGCGGCAGTTGACCGGGGGCGAGCACGGTGTGCTGAGTGACCAGGTACGGCGCCGCGTCTCCAGCTCCGTACTCGACGAGCTCGGCGTCGAACACCGGTGCCTCGGTCTCCTCGTTCAGGTGGTGGTCGTGCGCCAGCTCGTCGGCGACTCCGGGTGGACTTGGCTCGGTGAGGGCGACACCGGAGGGCTGTTCGGTCATTTGTACGACACATCCTCAGGCTACGGGCGCCCGCGGCTAGTTACCGGTTATTCCAAGCAGAATAACCGGTAACTAGCAGTAACACGCGGGATTGACCCGACCAGGCTCCGCCCGAGGCGCCGGAAGCCACTGGTGCCCCTCTGGCGGCCTATCGCACCATCAGGTATCCCACCACACCAACAGGTTCGCGTTCGGCGGCGAGAAGGCCCTTTCTGCGGGTCGAATTTTAGGCGCCCTGCCCGAAAACCGTGGCGGTGGCGCCGGCGGGCCCCGTCTTGGCGCCGCCGGGGGACCCGCCCGCGCACTGGCGCGATGCCGACGGCGGCGTCGCCAGCCAGCCCATCTACACCTATGTCGCCCTGGCTGTCGCCGCCGAATCCCCGGCGGACGTGGGCACTGGACGCGGGTGGTGCCCGAGGAGGGAGCAGGGCGTCGCACTCGTCGTGACCAAAGACTCGTCGTTCGGGTACGTCCCGACTTCTCCGCGCTTCCGGCACAGCGCTGTGCTGTCCCTGTGCGGCCTGGTCGCTGGCCGGCCCGCGGCGGCGGAGCCGAGAGCGGGCCGGGTGGGCGGCCGTGCGCGACCTGCGCCAGCGGGTCGCCTTGAGCAGTAAAGAAAGTCTGAAACAGCTCAGTCCGTCACACCGTGTCGCGGGCGAGCGGACAGCGACGACCCTCCGCCGCTCCAGGCACCCAAGTCCGTGCGCGTTGCCGCCAAAGACTGCCGTCAGACACCCCGGCGGCCCCGCCGGAAACAGATCCGGAGGGGCCGCTGGGGCACTTTGAAGCTGTGAAGGGAGCGACCTCAGACGCTACGCTAATTACTTCTCATCGATCCTGTCGAGCCTCAACTGAGGCCGCTCAGTTGAGCAATCCATTTCCGACAACACAACGAAAGTGGACCAGCGTCGCCAGCTCAGATCTGCTCCACGTCCACACCGTACGCATCTCGGACATCGATTAGGAATGTCCCCCCGCCGATGCGAGGAATTCGACGTTCCCACCAACCCCAACCACCAGTCACATCAAATCCGCCTGCAATCAGCGCCGAAAACCTCGCGTCAATGACTGCAACTTCCGCGCTGAACCACTGCGCTTCTGCAGATTGCTGAACCTGCGGGTCGTCGATCACCGCCTGCAAGAACCGCCGGATGCTAAGTTCATTT
This sequence comes from Streptomyces sp. NPDC059874, assembly GCF_042731135.1. Lineage (NCBI taxonomy): Bacteria > Bacillati > Actinomycetota > Actinomycetes > Kitasatosporales > Streptomycetaceae > Streptomyces > Streptomyces sp. NPDC059874. The sequence continues at coordinate 71,871 of NZ_JBHWJY010000016.1, read as the reverse complement.
CTGTACTCAGCGAGGCTATCCTCGTAGCCCTCCTCGCAGTTTTCGACGAACTGACGCCAGTATCCAACGGCTCGACTAGGCGTCAAGGAGGGCTTGCCGAGCGTTCGCGCTATGACGCTGAAAATCTCAGAGAATGTCAACGCCCTCACTCCCTTAATTAATCGATCGACGGAAGTACGAGAGCCCATCGGTCGGGCGGAAGAACGTTGAGATCGTCCCCCCACTGTTTACCAGTCCATAGTATCCGCTAGCCGGGTCGAACCGATGGATTGAGCCACTTGGAGCAACATGAGTGATCGAGCCATCAGGACCATCTCCGTCCATAAAACTACGCGCGGCTTCGCGATACGCTCGGCGTCCACCGACACCTGAGAATTTCGGCATATCTACTTCACGAAGCTGGACTGGCGTAGACTCTCTTGTTGCTCGAAATAGCCCTTTCAAGCGGAAGTCCAGCCCGCGCACGTGCTTGACGTAATGATCGACCGCAGATAAAAACAAACATTGCCGGGGAGTGCGTACACGCACTCCCCGGCAATGTTTCTATTCTACAGACCAGCTGGCCCCGAGTCCGTCAGGAAAACCATTCAGGAAATCTGAGACTGCTTTGATCGCTAGCTGCTGCGTCACCAACTCAGACCGCTCGAAGACGCCCAGCTGCCCCCCACACACGAGGCTCACTTCCTGTGAACCGGAGCCAGGTTCCTTTAGCTGGAGAATCTCCCCCTCTGCCGACTCACCCGTAACTAGATAGAGGTCCGGCCCGCCCGCAATGGAAAGATAGCGAAAAGGGTCATCCTCCGTCACAGAAGTCTCGGTGCGCCGATTTCCATCTAGATCCACAATCGATTCGGAGATCCGATCCAGCGTGGGATTCTCGACTTCCCAATCGCGCGTCTTGGAACCGACTCGATTATCTCCTGCCAGCCTGATCACAGCGGTCTACCCCAGCCGTCTTGGTGTTGATGGTCGTCGAACTGCATTGATGGTGAATATTCCGGATGGCGTATGGACAAGCAGCTCATCGACACCCAGGCCGCGCATCAATGAACCCACTCCGCCTGTCGCGCCACACGCCCTACAGAAATCTCGGTCTACGTGCAGGACCGCTCGGGTTCCGGTCGCCCCTGCGTCTTTCGCCTGCTGAAACACATCCGCTTCCGCATGCGTCTTCGTCTGGGCGTTGACCCGGATGTTTATCGGCCTGCCGTGTGCGTTCCGCCCGAAGAACACTTGCCCACCGACCTGGAGACGCGCAGCCGTGAACGTGTCGTCGTCGGGATTCCCACTCGATCCGCCACGGGCAGGCATTCCTTCACGAGCACGATAATCTGCGAGCTCACTCCAACCACAGTTATGAACCAGGACCGGAGTAGCGCCCGCCAGCACATAGTACGTGTGGATGTCATCGACGGTCAGGTTGTGGACCTTGGCCTGCTGGGTCCAGCGCTTGACCGCCGTTACCTGGACGCGCGTGCCGGCGCCGGTCTGGAGCCAATTGCCCGGCTCCAGGTTTGTCGCATCCAGCCACTGGCCGAGTTCGGGCACCCAGAAGGGGTGGCCGTCCGTCGCCGTGACTTCCGCAGTCGCGGAACCCGCATCGCCGTCGGTGTCAATGGTGACCTCGGCGAGGTTCTTCGAGCCCTCGCCGGTGATGGTCGCAGCGACGTCCTTGGGTGCCGTTTCGCCCGTCTCGGGGTCAGTGGCCAGGACCTGGTCGCCTACCTCGAGTTCCTTAATGGCTTTGGTGGTGCCATCTGCCATGAGGACGGGGGTGTCCGGAGTGAAGCTGTTGGTGACGCAACTCGTCCCGTCACCGCCGCTCCCGCCGCTGTCGGCCTGTCTCGCGGCTGGGGCTTCGACCTCGTCGGCCTTCTTCGCGGCCGCTGCTGCGTCGGCTTGCTTCTGCCAGTCGGCCATATCCTCCTTGTACTTGGCCATGGCCTTGGCGTCCGCATCGGAGCGCCTGAGGAGTCCTGTCGCCCAGGAGACCTCGTCCTTCCACTTGTTGAACATCGTCCAGGCGCGGTCCAGCGCCTTGATGACGCGCTTCCCCTTGCCCCAGGCGCCGAGGAGTTGCTCTCCCGCCAACATGAGGCAGGTCTTCTTGTTGCCGCCGAGGCAGTCGGCGATGTCCTCCCAGCCGATGAGGCCCTTTCCGACCTCCTTGGCGATGCTGATGGCGACGTCCATCTTGGACTGCTGTTTGATCTTGGTCGCCCTGTCGACGTCTTCCTTCGAAACCGTCGGTTTGGGCCTGCCAGGGGCCGGCGGGGCCGAGCTGCCGGCAGCCAGGCGCCTGAGCAGGTCAGCGACGAGCTCGACCGCCGCGCGGATCAGCGGGCCCCAGAACTCGCCCGACGGGTCGCTGAAGGTGACCGGGCTGTTGTTCGCGTAGGCGTACGGGTTCATCGTCTGGGACTCGGCCATGTCCATCTTCGGGTCGACCGAGATGAACCTGCCGAGTGCCGGGTCGTACTCGCGCGCGCCGAGGTGCGTCAGGCCCGTCGAGTCGTCGACGGTTCCGCCGACGAAGCCCTTCTGCCCCGGCCACACCGCCGGCTTCGCGCCGCGCGCGTCGCCGTACGGGGTGAACTTGCGGCGCGTGACCGCCTGCGTGGCGGCGTCCACGGAGGTTGTCGCCGAGCCGTTGTGGTCGGCCAGCAGGTAGGAGGTGGTGGTCTTGCCGCCCTCGGCGACGCGGACCATCACCGGCCCGCTCACGGATGAGTAGTAGCGCGTACCCTTCACGGCTCCGGTGGCCTTGGCCACGTGGATCTCGGTACCCGGCAGGTACAGCGTGGTGCCGGTGGGATCGCGACGGATGAGGCGGTTGCCTCCGGCGTCATAGAGGTACTCGGTGTCCTTGGCCGTGTCACCCGAGGCCGGGGACACCTTCTTCAGTCGGCCCTCGACGTCCCATTCCAGGTTCTGGGTGTCACCCTGGATGGTCCGCTGGGTGGTGTTGCCGGCCGCGTCGTACTTGTAGCTCTCGGTGCGCGTGCCGCCGGGGCCCGACGTGTCGACCTTGAGCAGCCGGTTCTTGGCCGGGCCGGAGGCCGGGTAGCTGTAGTTGCGCGTGACGTCCTTCGCGACGTCACCCGTGGCGTCGTGCTTGACCTCGGTCTTGCGGTTGCCCACTGCATCGAAGGTGTACGAGTCCCAGTACGGGTCGGGCCCGCCCACCTTGGGCACGGAACCGGGACCGGAGGCGCCCGGCTTCGCGGCGCAGTCGTCCGTCGCCGTCCAGGCGTCCTTCATCCGGCGCAGGTAGTCGTACGCGAAGCACTGGGTGTCCGCGGAACCGGACGCGCCGTCCCGCAGGTCCGTGATCTTCAGGATGTTGCCCGAAGCGTCATAGCTCGTGCGGACGTCGCTGATCTGGTTGTATCCGGTGGTGCCGGCCTGTTGTGAGTGGTATGTCCGGTTCACGCGCCGGGTCTGCTCGTCGAACTCGTAGGTCGAGACGATCTGCTTGTTGGCGTCGCCGACGTTGGTGCGGACGAGGTCGCCGAGCGGTGTGAACTCGGAGCTCGTCAGGAAGGCACGACCGTTGACTGACGTGCTGGCCGGAAGGTCGAGGCCGTTGTAGCCGTTCGCCACTCGGTCGGCCGGCAGTCCGCCGGCGGCAGGGAACAGCGTGGAGGTCGGCAGCCCGAGGGTTGCGCTGTAGGTGTTCGAGTAGGTGTACGTCCCGGCCAGCTTGCCTTCGTTGGCCGGGATGACGACCTTGCTGCCCAGCGGTCGATACTCGGGGTCGTAGCCCGTGACCGCCTGCGTGTACGCATTGCCGTTCGCGTCGTACCGCGTGGACGTGACGGCCAGTCCCAGTGCTCCGGGGAGCGTGTCGTAGGTCTGCTCCGTGAGCTTGCGTCCCTGGAGCGACCCCTCGTGCGTGGCCGTTGTACGGCCGAGTACGTCGTATGCGAACGCGATCGTGTTGTTGCGGCTGTCGGTCGTGGATTCGACACGGTCACCGACACCGTACGTGGTCTTCGAGACGCCCTTGTCGGGGTCGCTCGTCTCGTACGCACGGCCGCGCAGGTCGTACTTGTACGACCAGACGTTGCCGCCCTGATCCGTCACCGAGCTGAGCTGCCCCTTGGGCGTATAGCTGTACTTGATGGTGTTCGCGGGGGTTCCGACCGGTGCGTCGCCGTTGAACTGCTGGAGCTCGGTCTTGCGACCCTGCCCGTCGATGATGGCCTTCGTCAGCATGTCGCCCTGAGGGGGGTCCACCGCGATCCAGTCGCCGCCGTACGAGGTCGTCGTACGCCAGGTCTCCTGCCCGTTCTTCCGGGCGATGGTCGCCACCGGACGGCCCATGCCGTCGTATTCGGTACGGCTGGAGGAAGGGATCTTGCTCTCGACCGGGAGCCACATCTGGTTGGACGGAGGCTGGTCGTTGAAGTACCCGCCGTTCTCCATCCGGACCTGGCCACGACTGTCGTAGAACGTGTCCGTGATCACCCGGCCCTTGTCGAGCGCCTGCTGCTGCGTCTGCCTCATGCGCAGTGAGCCGTCGTAGAAGTCGTACCGGGTGCGGTAGTTGCAGGTGGCGCACCGGCTGTCCCAGGGCGCCGAGCACCCCGGCGCGGTCGATGCCTTCGACGAGGCCAGGAACTCCCTCGACCGCGCCTCCGTCTACGCACGGACAGCGGCCCGCGACGCCGATCACGACCTGGCCGGCTTCCCGACGGCCTTACCCGTCGAACCGGTCCAGGCCACTGCGGCGGACACCCCCGACGCCCTCACCACCCGCCTCGCCGAGGACGCCGAACGGCTCTCCCGCGCCGCGTACGCCGCCCTCCACGACCGCGCGGAACAACGACTGAGCGGCTCGGACCTCCAACAGATCTCCCGCTGGAACGCGATGGGCCGTCTACTCGCGGGGGCCGGGTACTACTGCACGTCGCCGAAGACCCGTCGTACGCGGCGGACGACACGACACGCGACAGCCTCAAAGGCGCCGCCCAAGCACTGCGGGAATCCTCGCGGGCTTGGAAGGACGCGGCCGGGGCCTGGCACCGCATCGTGGACACCGGCGACCCGCGGGAACACCCGCAGCTGCCCCCGCCGGGGTACGCGCAGGTCCTTCAGGGGAAGGCCGTACGGATGCCGTCGCCCGACCCCCATCCCGCCGCAGTGATCTCCCGTACGAGCGTCGTACGGCTGGGCCGACTGCTGTTCGGCCCGCAGTGGACGCCCGAGCAACCGCCCGGCGCGCCCCGCCCCGCCGCCGACATCCTCGCGGATGCCGGGGGCGCAGGCGCGTTGGCCGCAGTCGCGTACCGGCTCTCGGCCACCGGCTGGCAGATGGCCGCCGCCGCCCCATGGGTCGTCCGGCGGGCAGAAGCCGGGCTGGTCACCGACTCCATCGGCCATCGACCCCCCGGCCTCGACCAGAGCCGGCGCTTCTACCCCGCGCACCCCCGCCAGATCGAGTCGCTGACCGGGGCCTACTCGACAGTGATGGGCGCGGAACAGAAGAGCGCGGCAGCCCTCCTGACCGCCGCACACAGCGCGGGCACCCCCGTACCCCGCGCCGCGCTGGACGCGGCCGCGCATCGGGCGATCGCCCAGGAGCAGCAATGGATCACAGCCCAGCCGGTCCGGACCCCGGCGCGCGCCCTGCCCCGAGCACACGTCCCGACGGACCTGGTACTCGGCCGCAGCCCGGGCCTCCGACAATGAGGCCGAAGGGACGGAAACACCGGTCCCTGTAGGGGTGGTTCAACGGTTCGTCCCCGCAAGCGCGAGGAGCAGCCTTCGGCCGGGTCCTTGTCGGCCTTGGCCCGGGGTTCATCCCCGCAGGCGCGGGGAGCAGGCTTGCTGACCTGCCACATTAGGTGGGCGGAGCGACGGCATAAAGCAGTTTCATCGAAACCGACATATCCGGCACCATGCTTGGCCAAAACTGAACTAGCCTCTTCTCCGCTGCCGGCCTCCGCGTCATCGCGGACCTTAGCCTCCTCGCCGATGCCGACCGAGCACGACCGCCCCCAAGGCGCTTAGCCACAGAATGCGCGCCCCGTCGATAGCCGCACGCGATATCCGGTACACAGGAACTACTCCGCACCACGGACGGCAGCAACCACCCTGCCGCTTGTCTACAACAGCAACCACACTCCACGCGCCACCTCCCCACAGGGCTCATACGACGAAGCGAGCACCGGAGCGAAGCGCAGGGCGCAGCAGAACCGCGGGACCCGGGCTGAGACAGCGCGCACCAGCCAAAGACACACCTGTCCGTATCTGGTCCCGATCTCTCGAGAATGGCGCTTGGGTACGCCTCAATAGCAGGCGCCTCGATCAGGCCATGAACGATCGATCGGTAGCATCCCCGGGTCGAACCGCTGTCAGACCAGTGGAAGGCCCACAGAGCCGCCCGGCATGCGCCGACAGACCGCCGCCTGGGGCGCTCCAGCGTTCCAGCAGGGTCATCCCCGCAGGCGCGGGGAGCAGAGTCGTCGGCCTCGGGAGCAGCCGCGAGCAACCTGGTCACCGGCGAGAATCCAGACGCGAAGCACCGCGCGCCGGCGAACTCCGATGCACCTTGCGCAGCTCACCGGGCCCACGAAGTCCGGGTGCCGTTGGCGCCGGTCAGCGCTGGGCGGCCCCCGGCGGGGTGGCGGTGCCGTTCAGGCAGTGGTCGAGGAGTGCGTGCATGCGCGGAGCGGGGAGGGACGGGTTGGACGCAGCGCCCTCGGCGGTATGGGGGTCGACGAGGGGAGTCTCCAGGGCTTCCGGTGACAGGTTCGGGTTGGCGACCGCTGCCCGGCGCACCGACGCGTCGGGGTCCTCCAACGGGGGGTCGGGCAAGGCGGGATCGGCTGCGGCCCGGGCCCGTACCTCGGGAACCGGGTGGTCGACGAGGTGAGCCCAGCCGGTACGGGGGAACGCGGGCAGGTCCATCAGGTACTGGCGGTGGGCCGGGCGGGTGACGAAGACGTCCAGGAGGAGGTGCGGCGGAGCCAGTGGGTGGTGGCAGGCCAGCCGGATCCTCACCTCCTCGTCGTCGTCCTGCGCGAGCGTCCCGGCGAGTTCCGCCGGCAGGCCGGGCCAACTTGCCGCAACCCGGCGGAGCCCCGGTTCTTCGGACACCGCACAGGCGGCGAACCAGTCGGGTGACGGCCCGACGTCCGGCTCAATGTCCGACTTGTTGAACGGCTCGCCGATCGGGCAGGTGCAGTCAGGACCATGCCCGATGACCTGATCGATCGCCCAGTACTCCGCCCAGGTACGGGGGAAGGGGTGGAGGCGCGCGCACATCCGCACGTAGCCGTGCGGGTCCTCCCTCAACTCCGCCACCATGTCCGGTCCCACGTCGGGCCGGGCGGCGACCGACGCGCGGACCTCCGCGTCGGGGTGGCGGGCGAGCCGGGCGAGGGCGTAGGCCGGGGTGTGGGGGTTGCGGGCCAAGGGGAGCACCGTGCCGTCCGCGAAGCACTGCTCGACGAGCGCGGGGGACAGAGCGCACGTGTCGAACACGAATCCGTTGCGCGAGCCGAAGGACGGCAGCATGGCCGCCACCCGTTCCGGGTCCATCCGCCAGTTCCTGTCCTGCGCCGTTTCACGGATCGCGGGGTCCGGATCGTCGAGCAGCCCCGCCCGCTGTGCCGACGTGAGTGACTCCCACCTCCACGTAGCCCGTATCCGGAGTTCGGGGTTCTCGTGGCCGGCGATGGCGCGGAAGAAGGACAGCGGGATCTGCCGGGACGAATCGAGCCCCGCGATGATCTCGTCCTTGGTGATCTTGCCGTCCTCGCCCGCGTCCTGGGCCATCAGGAGGGTCACGAGGATGTCGTCCGGCAGCGGTCGGACCCGTCGGGGGAAGTGACGGGGGCCGGAGGCGAGCCACACGCGGACGACTCCCGACGGGTCCGCCGCCAAGGGGGGGCGAGCCGCGCCGGGTCGACGTACTGGTTGCGGGCGAGCGCGCGGCGGATGACGTAGTCCGGATGGTGCAGGGCAGCGTCGATGACGGCGTCGGGCAGGTCACGGCCCTCGCACATCAGCAGGCCTGCCTCACCGGCCGCTCGATCCAACAGGCGTATCAATACGTCGGAGGGCGCCGCCGGATTGAAGGCGATGCCGCGCAGCCACGGTTCACGCAGAGAGTCGTCGTACACCGTGTCATCCTGCCACCTCGCCTCCTCAACCAGGCCGCTCGACTACGACCGCGGCGGCGCTTCCGCGGTCCGTCCGCAGGGCTTCGGACCACCGCGCCACAACAGCCCCCGGCGTGCGTTCGTGAACATCTGCATGCGTGTCGCACGCCCGGATGCAGCTGCGATCCCTTCCCCGGCTGACCGAATTTGCGGGTGCGGATTATCTGTCAGATCGGTTGCGTGATAGGACTGTTCGACTATTTGATCGGTTTTGACTCGCGGGGAGATGAGGTTCACGTGGCTGTCACGGTGCCCGACTGGGCGGACACACTGCTGGACCTGATCGGTGTGGCCTGGCCGAATGTCGACGAGGACGCCTACCGGGCCATGGCCGACTCGCTCCGCGACTTCGCCGAGGACCTCCTCGACGACGGCCAGCTCGCCAACAACCACGTCGAACGCCTCCTCTCCGCCAGCAAGGGCGAATCGATCGAGGCCCTGAACCGGCACTGGAACACGGTCAAGGGCAAGCACTTCAAGGACATCGCGGACGCCGCCCGCACCATCGCCGGCGCGATGGACATGGCAGCCGACGCCGTCGAGGCCATGAAGTACGCGGCCCTCGTCCAGCTCGGCTACCTCGCCGCCGAAGCCGGCATCGCGCTCTCCCTCATCCCCGTCACCGCGGGCCTGTCCGCCCTCTTCGGCGCGGCCGCGATGCGCGCCACGCAGGAGGTCGTCAAGCGCCTCATCAAGGAGTGCGTCGAGGAAGCCGTCGGCTACATCGTCTCCGCGATGACCGAGCCGGCCGTCGCCGCCCTCGAGGGCCTGGCCGCCGACCTCGTCGTCCAGCTCGGTTCCATGGCCCTCGGCTTCCAGGACGGCGTCGACCTCGACCAGGCCAAGCAGGCGGGCAAGGACGGCTTCAACGACGGCGTGAAGTCCGGCAAGGAAGCCCTCCACCTCGCCTCCGCAGGCGGCGCAGGAGCCGGCAGCGGTAGCAGCCCCGGTGGCGGCGGCACCGGCCTGACCGACCTCCACATCGAGCACTCCGAACACACCCGCGCCGGCACCAACCTCAACTCCGTCAGCACCAACATCCACGGCAAGACGACCACGCACCTGACCAAGGCCAAGTCCCACCACGGCCGCACCCGCGGCCGCGACTCCATCGCCCAGGCCATCGACCCCGTCGCCGACAAGGCCATGGCAGCTCTGGTCAAGGCCACCAAGGCCATGGGCGACCACGTCGGCACCACCCTCCCCAAAGCCGTCAAGAAGATATCCACCGACCACAAGAAGAACGACGACGCAATCCACGACGCCTTCAACCGCCTCAAAGGCAAGAACTCTGGTGACGGCAACAGGACGGGCCCCGGGCATGACTCGGGTGGAAAGGGCAAGGGCAGTGGCGGCGCAGACGGATCGGCCGCCCGGGGCCCCAAGTCCACCCGCGATGTCAAGGACGATCCGCGTCTGAACGGTGTGCCCCTCAACACGCGTCGCTGCGCCACCGATCCGGTCGACGTGGCCAGCGGTCAGATGGTGCTCGCCCACACCGACCTCGCCCTCCCCGGTGTGCTGCCGCTGCTGCTGCGCCGCACCCACGTCTCCGGGTACGACTACGGCCGCAGCTACGGCCCCGGCTGGGCCTCCACCGTCGACGAGCGCATGGACATCGACATCGACGGCCTGGGCGGGAGTGTCTGGGCACGTGAGGACGGCTCGCTGCTGTTCTACCCGCGGCTGCCGCGAGACGAGCGCGACGCCGTCCTTCCGGCGGCCTGCTCCCGGCTTCCGCTGCGCCTCGTGGAACGCACCGAGTTCGGCGATGTGACATACGCGGTATCGGATGCACACTCCGGCCTCACGCGTACATTCACCGGCAACCCCTACCACGGCAGTGCCTGCCACTGGCTGAGCTCCATCACGGACCGCAACGGCAACGCCGTGCACTTCGACCGGGAAGCGGACGGCCGCCCGATCTCCGCCACCCACGAAGGGGGCTACCAGGTCGATTTCACCACCGACCCCACGGGCCGCCTCACGGCGCACGCCCTGCGCACGCCCGCCGGACCGCAGACGCTCCACACCTTCGGCTACGACGGAGCAGGGAACCTCCGGACCGTAGCCCACGCCGACAGCGCTCCGCTGGTCTTCGCCTACGACGGAGCGGGCCGGATCACCTCGTGGACCGATCGCCACGGAGCGACGTACTCCTACGCCTACGACGCGGCCGGCCGCGTCGTACGGACCACCGGCCCGGACGGCATGCTGTCGTCCCGCTTCTCCTATGCGACCGATCCGCACCACCCGGACCTGCGCATCACCCGGTTCACGGACTCCACCGGCGCCGTGACCACCCACCACATCAACGGCCTCGGCCAGGTCGTCGCCGAGACCGACCCGCTCGGACACACCGTGCTGCGGCAATGGGACCGCTTCGACAACCTGCTCGCCAGGACCGACCCGCTGGGCAACACCGCCCGGTTCACCTACGACGACCAGGACAACCTCACCGTCCTCGACTTCCCGGACGGCACCCGGTCCACCGCCCAGTACAACGGCCTGAACCTGCTGGTGGAGCTGACCAGCCCCGACGGCGCCACCTGGCGACAGGAGTACGACGAACGCGGCAACCGGACGGCCGTCCTCGCCCCGGACGGCTCCGTCGCCCGCTTCGGCCACGACGAGAACGGGGCGGTGATCAGCCGTACCGACCCGACGGGTGCGGTCGAACGGCTCACCCGCGATGCCGCCGGCCTCGCCCTCACCCTCACCGACTCCCTGGAAAACACCTTCTCGGTCGTACGGGACCCCTTCGGCCGCCCCCTCGAAGGCACCGACCCCCAGGGGGCGGTGACCCGGACCGAATGGAGCCCGGAGGGGTGGGCGCTGCGCGCGACCGCGCCCGACGGCGGTGTGGAGAGCTGGACCTGGGACGCCGAGGGCAACTGCACCGCGCACACGGACGCGGCGGGCGACACCACCCACTTCGAGTACGGCCCGTTCGACCTGCTGACCGCGCGCACCGGGGCCGACGGCGCCCGCTACGAGTTCCGGCACGACACCGAGCTGCGACTCGTGCAGGTCCGCAACCCGCAAGGCCTCACTTGGGACTACACCTACGACGCGGCCGGGAACGTAACGCGAGAGACCGACTTCGACGGCCGCTGCCTCCACTACGCCTACGACGCTGCGGGGCGGATCATCTCCGTCACGACCCCGACCGGCGAAGTGATCACCAGCGAGTACGACGCCTGCGGCCGCGTCACCGGCAAGCACGTGGGCGCCTCATCGACCCGCTATCGGTACGACCCGGCGGGACAGCTCGCCTCCGCCGTCTCGACGTCCCCGTCCGCCACGGATCCCGCAGGCGAATCCGTCGCCTCCGTCACGCTCGAACGCGATCAGCTCGGCCGGATCGTCGCGGAGACGGTGAACGGGCGCACCATGCGATACGCCTACGACGTCGCAGGCCGGGTCGCAGCACGCACCACACCGGGCGGGACCGTCTCCCGGGCCTCCTACGACACGGCAGGCCGACGCAGCAGCCTTCTGGTGGGCGGCCACCACATCGGCTTCGACCGGGACGGCCGGGGGCGGGAGCTGACGCGCACCATCGGAACGGATGACCGACCGCTGGTCATCGGTTCCACCTGGGACACCGCCGGCCGGCTCGCCACCCGCCGGGTGACGGCCGGAGACCGGACCTTGCGGTCCCGTGCCTACGGCTACCGCGCGGACGGCCACCTCGACCACCTCACCGACGAACTCGACGGCGTCACGGTCCGCTTCGAGATGGACCCGGTCGGCCGCCCGCTCCGGGTCACGGCAGCGAACTGGCAGGAGTCCTACGCCTACGACCTGGCCGGCAACCAGACTGCCGCCGACTGGCCGGACCGCGCGCACCGCACCGAGGGGCGCGGCGAGCGCACGTACCGAGGGACACGGCTGCTCGGCGCGGGGAACATCCGGTGCGAGTACGACGAGGCGGGGCGCACCGTGGCTCGGCACCGGACGACCCTGTCGGGCCGGAAGGAAGCGTGGCGGTACACCTGGGACGCGGAGAATCGCATGACCTCCTGCCGGACCCCCGATGGGGTCCTGTGGCGGTACGAGTACGACCCGTTGGGGCGCCGGACGGCAAAGCACCGTATGGCACAGGACGACCGAACCGCCGTGCACTCCGTGTACTTCGCCTGGGACGGCACCCGTCTTGCCGAGCAGGTCGACACCGCGCACGCCACGGTCACCACGTGGGAGTACGACGGATACCGCCCGTTGGCGCAGTGGGAACGGCGCCTGCTCGCGCCGGAGACTCCGCGGACCGCCGAGCCGCAGGCCAATCAGCACACCGACGCGCGGTTCTTCGCGATCATCACCGACCTGGTGGGCGCGCCGAGCGAGCTGGTGGACGAGGACGGCCACATCGCCTGGCAGGCTCGGGCCACCGTATGGGGCGCGACGACCTGGAACCGCAACGCGGCCGCCTACACGCCGCTGCGCATGCCGGGACAGTACGACGACGCCGAGACGGGCCTGTACTACAACCTCCACCGGCACTACGACCCCCAGACCGCCCGCTACGCCAGTCCCGACCCTCTGGGCCTGGGCGCGGCCGCGAACCCCGTCGCGTACGTGCTCAACCCGCACCGCTGGTCCGACCCCGAGGGCCTCATCGCCAAGGGCTGCACGGAGCACGGCGGCTGGTACAGCGGCCTGAGCCCGGCCAACCTCAAGAACGACGACGGTACGCGGCGCACGGAAACCAACATGGAGGTCAACCACATCCCGGCGAAAAATGCGTACGCGCACCTGGACGAGCCCGGCTTCAAGACCAACAAGGACGGCGGCGGCGCCGGCATGGGCCCGGCGATCCGGATGGAGTACGACGATCACCGCGGTGTGACGAGCACCGGGTCCAGCGCGGAGTCCATCAAGTGGCGGGCCGATCAACGTGCGCTGATCGATGCCGGCCGGTGGGATCTGGCGATGAAGATGGACATCGACGAGATCCGAGAGCTGTACGGCGACAAGTACGACACGCACATCGCGGACATGGTCGAGAGCCTCAAGGTGAACAGGAAGTTCCAGAAGATGCTGGAGAAACGGGGTTGGGAAATAGACTACGAAGTGCTCAAGTAGACAATCGGAGAAACGACATGGATCTGCTCCTGGCACCACCTACCGCCGCCGGGCCCGTACACCTGGGAAGTCCGTACGAGGAGGTCCTGACCGCGCTCCGGCCCTGGGGAGAGCCGCGGGTGATCGGCCCCACCTCCCGGCGGGCGCGTCGGCTCATGGGCGACTTCGACGGGGTCGGCTACACGGTCTTCTTCGATGCGGAGGACAACACCACGGCCGTGGAACTGTGGTGGCCCGGCGAAGGCCAACAGAGCAGCACGCGTGTCCTCCTGGACGGGCACGACGTCTTCACGACCCCCGCCGACTCACTCCTCGCGGAGCTGCGCGAGCGCGGGTGGACCGTGGACGCCGAGGACCCGGAGAACGTCGTCGTGCCGGGCGTCTCGCTGGGCTTCACCCGCCAGACCTCCCAGGAAGTACCGCGCGACGGGCAGGGCCTGCCCGTCTCCTTCACCTCGGTCCTCGTCGCAGGCAAGAGCTACTACGACTTCCGCTACGCGCAATAGAGCCGGCAAGCAGCCGCTCCCGATCCGGCGGGAGCGGCGGAAGCCCGGTCGGCAAGCCGGCAGCAACCCGCCGCGGAACGCCCCGGACTGGACCTCCTGCAGCAGTCCTCAAGCTTCCGCCCAGGGACCACGCGACGGTCGCCTCCTGCGCTACACGCACGACGCGATGGGTCGACTGACCAGCCGTACCAACGGCGCAGGTCAGACGGTCCGCTACGAACGCGACGCCGCCGGCCGGGTGACGGTCAAGGACTCGGAAGGCGCGCTCACCCATTTCGCCTACGACACCTCCGGCCACCTGGAACGGGCGACCGGCCCCGACGCGTAGCTGTTGTACGTACGCGACCAAGCGGACGGGGTCCTGCCCGAGCTGTGCAACGGCCGTGAGCTCACCCACGTCCACGACGAGGCGGGCCGCCGCATCCGCCGCACCACGCCGACCGGAGCCGTCAGTACCTGGGCCGTCCCCGCAATCGCAGCGCCGTGCTCAACACCTCCGGCCGGCAGGTGACCTTCGAGTTCGACGAGGCGGGCCGCGAGACCACCCAGCGCATCGGCGACGCGCTGACCATCGACCATGCGTACGACGACCAGGGGCGCCTCACCGACCAGCATGTCCGAGTCGGCGGCGACCAGACCGTCCAGCACCGTGTCTATGGCTACCGCCCGGACGGCCACCTGACCGGTCGACGACCATCTCGCCGGCCGGCGTCGGTTCGACCTGACCCGCGAGGGCCGGGTCACGGGGGTGACCGCCGAGAACTGGAGCGAGCAGTACGCCTACGACGAGTCCGGCAACCAGACCTCCGCCGCATGGCCTGCGGACGACCACGCCGCAGGGCCCCGTACGTACGTGGGCACCCGCCTCGTCGGGGCGGGCGCGATCCGCTACGAACACGACGCGCAGGACCGGGTGGTCCTGCGCCAGAAGCGTCGCCTCTCGCGCAAGCCGGACACCTGACGGTACGGCTGGGGCGCGGAGGACCGCCTCGTCTGGGTCACCACTCCGGACGGCACCCGCTGGCGATACCTGTACGACCCGCTGGCCGCCGCATCGCGAAGCAGCGCCTGATGCCGGACGGGGCGTCGGTCGCCGATGATTCCGATGATGAGGACAACAAACCCGTCTGGATGACCAACGTCATGGCCGCCGTCGGTGACAGCAACACAACCCTGTCCTTCACGCTCGACGGCATGCCCGATGCTTCAGGGCGTAGAAGCAACTGGAACACCCCGGAGACCATCGTGGCGGCGTTCCAGCAGGCCGTCAGCGACGGCCAGGGGTTCTCCACTGACCGAAACAACCGGCCGATCAACTTCGGGACGGCCTGGGAGATGAGTGTCGTTGCCCGCAACGTGCGCATGCACGAGGCGGAGGTCGCCGATGGGGACCCCAATCCCATGGGCCGCTCGTGGGACTCCATCCATTGGTACTCGAACAATGAGAGGGTCCACGTCCCGAGACCGGACATTCCAGAACTCAGCCCTCCCGATACCACCAACCCGCCGAAGAGAAGGTGACTCCGCCGGATGACGACCGCCGAGACCCCTGGCAACGCCGCAGAGATCGTGGCCGACAAATGGCAGTCGGTCCTGAAGTACGACGCGGACCTGATCGATCCCGCCGTGGTTCGCGCCGCGTACGCCCAGCCGCGGCTGCGGGAACTCTTCCCGACGGTCAGCCACGGCAGTCTCTACCTCAGCCGGTGCATCAGCTTCCCGAGGACGACAGATGTCGGCACGGTGATCCGGTCGGATGGCCGCCTCCTGGTCTTTCGCCCTTCGGATGGCGCCACCCTTGGCATGCCCGCGAACCTTGAGCAAGCGATCGAGATCATCGTGGCCAACCTCCCCGAGGGCTGCGGCCCCGCCATCCTCGGGACGAAGGACGACTTGTGACCACGGCCGCCGATGCCGTGTCCGGCGGCGCCGGACCGAGGTCGACTGCGATCGTCCACCTCGTGCAAGCCATCCCTCCATCCGACGCTCCCCGTGTCCACGACTGGGCACAGATCGAGCAGGCGCTCGGAACGGTCCTGCCAGGCGATTACAAGCAGCTCGTCGACCTCTACGGTGGTGGCCTCTTCGACGACGCCATCTGGGTACTGGAGCCGGATTCCCCCAACAAGTACTACGACCTGGTGACGGAGAACCGCGATCGAGCCGAGGCACAGCAACGGCTCTGGCTGGGCGGAGAGCCCAAGCCCACCCAACTCGAAGTGGAAGGGTCCCGCACCCTCGCCTGGGCCGTGACCGAAAACGGCGACTGCCTCTACTGGCTGGCCCGACCCGGTCAGGAACCCGACGAATGGCCAGTCTTGGTCAAGGAGGGGCGCGGACGAGAATGGGAGCTCCACCCCCAGTCCTGCTCCGAGTTCTTGGAGTCCATCCTCCTCACGGGAGGCCTCGAGTCCGAGATCTTCTACGACTTCCCGACCGAAGAGGCGCACGAGTTCCGTTCCAGCGCCGGTTTCGTGTGACTCCTCCCATCAACGGCGCCTTCTTGCTACTCGGGGGCCGCAGTTCACGGGCCGAGCCTGCGCCACGGGCTTGTCTGCACGGGGACACTGCCGGGTCGTCGGTAGGTAGGCACGTCAGGCTGTCGTATGCGCTCTCTTTACACGCCCGTGGCAACCGAAGTTGCGGTTCACCTGACTGCGTAGGTGAGAACGAAGAGCACTTGTTGGTGAGTGCTGACAACAGTTCGTCGTTGATCAGCGGTCCAATGTTGGCGAATACCAAGAACACTCGCACATACCGGGTGGAAGCCAGGCGTTGGCAGCGGCGGGCTCACGTCAATGGCCGGGGCATGAGGAACTTGGGGCGCCACGCCGAGCGCGATCTGGCGGCCGCCGCATCCATCTGGGGACTGGGCGAGTCCTGCCTTGTGGTGCGGCAGAGGCAAGCACGGCGGCGCGGCTGTGGGCGGCGCGGACGGGCATGTGGTTCTCGTTCGGCTGCGCAGGGGTCGGCGGCGAGGGAGGCAGCACGCCCGTCAGTTGCGCGGACTCTTCGTCTTGCCGCTCTTGTGCCCGGCCGCCGCTAGCTGGTTGTGGCCCACGCAGTAGGGGGAGCCGTCCACTGCAGGCCCCGTACAGCGGGCGAACCCGACGGCGCGGCTTGACCGCTCACTCTGGATCGCGTCAACCCAACTGCACTTGATCGGCGGCTTTCCCGTGCTCATCTGGTCCTCCCATCGGTCGACACGGACAGCAAGTCGCACAGGTGATTCCACTGCGCTTCGCCGAACTCGGGCACTGCGGGCACGGCAGGCGAGTACAAGGGGACGGGCGGGGCGTACGGGTTGTTCACGGGGGTAGTTCTCCTAGTGGTGCGGGACGCCGGGCAGGGCAGTGCGGGGCACGACTGCGCGCGGGGCGGGGTAAGGGGTAGGGCAGCCGTGTGGGCTGTAGCGGGGGCGCGGCTGGCTGGGCCGCGCCCAGGCAAGGTGATGATCGTGGATCAGGCCGCGGACGCGGTACCGCTGTCCGGGATCTGGTCGGTGGCGGCCATCGGGGCGTGCACGGCGGAGCACCACGACGAGCCCCTCGTCGTGCAGAGCACAACCATGGTCCCCAAGCAAGCACCGCGGTGTTCGCGGAACTCAGCGACACCACTCTCCCGTGAAACCGGGCGTTCCTGCCGCTGAGCAACAGACGTTCCTGAAACTCACCAACAAAGCCATTCACCCCTTACGAGAGCGAAAGCCCCACCGAGCGCACCACCATCTGAACGTCCCCACATACTGATCTGCCCCCCCCAGGAGCACCGGCATGAATCCCGCTGTGGAACGCCTCACCAAGCTCGTCCCCCCGCTCTCGGTAGCGGCGCCGCGCGACTGGGCAGACGTCCAGGCCCGCCTTGGCCATGCACTGCCCGAGGACTACAAGCAGCTCGTCGAGGCGTACGGCGGTGGAGTCTTCGACGAGACGGTCTGGCTGCTTGAGCCGGACTGTGCAGCCGAGGATTACGACCTCCTCACCCAGACCAAGGAATGCGACGAACTGCTTGCCATGTTCTGGAAGGGCGGCCAGGCCAAGCCTGTCCAACTCGAAACCGAGGGCGCGCGGGTGGTCCCCTGGGCCTATATCGAAGGAAGTGGTCACCTTCTCTACTGGTTCGTCCAGCCGGGTCAGAAACCGGAGGAGTGGACGGTCGCACTGAATGAAGGGCGTGGGCCCGAGTGGGAGTGGCACGATCAGTCGTGCGCAGAGTTCCTGGTAGCCGTGCTCACAGGCGAAGGCACTTCCCTCTACTTCGATGACCTCCCGCTCGGTGACCACCAGTTCGAGTCCAACAGCGGCATCCTCTAAGAATCCGATCAAGGCGGCGGACGGCAGACGAACGTGCGGGCACGTCGGCCTGGTACGAGACCAGGCCATCGCTGATCCGTCGGGCCAGTCGGATGTCCCTGTGCTTGGAGCAGCGGTGCGTGTCAGCGGCCCTGCGGGCGGGCGCTGAGGTCGGGGTGGTCCGGGATCGGCGCCAGCAGAGTTCGGGAGGGCGGGAAGGGAGCAGGAACGGGCGCCTGCGCGGACGGTGTCCGGTACTGCTGTCCGCGCCGGGCGGCGGCGCGTTCGTCGGTCTCGCGGGCATGGCGGACGGGGGCCGTGGAGCGCATCTCCTCGCGCAGGGTCGCCTCCTGCTCCATTTCGGTCGCGCTTTCACGATGGCGTGCTGCCGTGGCGTGCTGCGCGGCCGCCTCGGCGCGCAGTTGTCGGGCGTCCTCGGCGACCCGGGCGTCGAGGCGGGCGGCCAGTACGGGGACGCGCCGGCGCATCGCTTCCAGGACGGCGGCCAGCTCTTGCGCGTCCCTCGGTGGGTTCCAGGTCCCGCCCGGTGCGAGGTGGGCGATGTGCGGGTGGGTGGTGAGGGTCTCGGAAGCCTCGCGCAGGGCTTCGGCCGCGGCACGCTTCGCCCGGGCGGCTTCGGCGGTCGCGGCCTCGTACTGCTGCTGGTACTGCGCCGTGAGCGCGAGGGCCTCGCGCCTGCTGGTGCCGGCCAGGCGGAGTGCGAGTCGGCCCTTCTGCCCGGACGCCTCGATCCGCTCGCGGATCCGGCGTACCGACTCGGCGTGCCGTTCTGCCGCCGCGCCGCGTCCGGCTTCCTCGCGGGCCCGGTCGGCCCAGGCCCCGGCGCGGGAGAGGAGCTCGTACGCCGCCGAGGCGAGGGCCTCTCCCGGGGTGATCGGGGCGGCCGACCCGGCCTGCTGTTCGGCGGCCCGGCGCTCGTAGGTGTCGGCGAGTTCCTCGGCGCGCTGCGCGGCCGCGCGCTCCTCGGCCTGCCGGGTCGTCAGGTGCTGTGCGGGCAGGTGGCCGTACGGGCGCTGGTGCCACGGTGCGTACGACGGTTCGTCGGCGGCCCCGGCAGGGATGCGGGTGAGCTCGTCGGTGACCATGTGGTCGTCGGCGTCGGCCCGCAGGATGCGGCCGTACGCGGCGACCGCCCGGTCGAGGCGGTCGGCGTCGGTGCGGGCCGGGCCGAGCGCGGCCCGGGTGGGGTGGTCCTCCAGCTCGTGCAGCGGCAGGTAGAGGTGGCTCTCCCGGCGGGCGCGGGACATGGCCGGGTAGAGGGTGCGGGAGTCGGCGTGCAGCCCGTAGGCGATGGCGACTTCGGCCGTCAGGCCCTGCGCGGAGGCGACCGT
Organism: Streptomyces sp. NPDC059874; assembly: GCF_042731135.1. Classification (NCBI taxonomy): domain Bacteria; kingdom Bacillati; phylum Actinomycetota; class Actinomycetes; order Kitasatosporales; family Streptomycetaceae; genus Streptomyces; species Streptomyces sp. NPDC059874. The sequence goes on along the minus strand of NZ_JBHWJY010000016.1, from coordinate 52,462 downwards.
CATCGCGTACGCGTGGGTGAGGCGGCCCTCGACGATGTCGCGTACGGACATCCAGGCCTCGCGCAGCGCGAACCCGCCGGCGGCCGTCGGGCGGGGCCTGCGCCACTGGACCAGTACGCCGCGGCGCTCGTCCAGCGCCAGGACCACACCGCGGAAGCCGCCCCGGACGTCGGCCGCGGCCGGGTCCCGGCGTGATCGGTGGTCGTTGCGGCGGATGTGGACCAGGTCCCCGGGGGCGAGGGCGATCCGTTCCCCGCCCGCGACCGCGTACGTACGCCCCTGCGCCAGCTCGCCGGAGGCGACGAGCGTCGCGCGGGCGCCGGCGTTGAGGGCGGCGACGTCCGCGCGGCGGGCGGCAAGCAGCAGGAGTTCTGCGACCTGGCCGTGCGGGTCGCCGGTCCAGCGGGTACGGGCTTCGTTCCAGGCGCCGAGCATGGAGGTCAGGGTCTCGGCGGCGGTGTCCTCGGCGTGCACGCGGCCGTGTTCGGCGAAGGTGGCGAGCGCGCTGGTACGGGCGCCGGTCCGCCAGTCGTGCAGGGCGGCGCGCTCGACGATGTCGCGCCGGCGGTGGTTCTCGGTGAGTTCCAGGCCGCCGACAAGGCGGTGGACACGGGCGAATCCGCCGCCGATGCCGACCGCGCGGAGCTGGAGCGGGTCGCCGACGGCGACGACCTTGGTGCCGGTGCCGGCCGCGTGCCGCAGCAGGGCGGCGAGCGCCCGGTCGTCGACCATCGCGGCCTCGTCGATGACGAGTACGCCGACCCCGTGCAGGCCACGGCCGTCGCCGATCTGCTGGGTCCAGGCGGCGACGGTCCGGGAGTCGATGCCCGCCTCGGCGGCCAGGTTCGCGGCGGCCACGGCGGCCGTGGAGGCGCCGACGACACGCAGCCCGGCGGCCTCCCAGCCGGTGCGGGCGGCCTGCATGAGGGTCGTCTTGCCCGCGCCGGCGACGCCGATGACCGCGTCGACGGCGTGACCGGCCGTCAGCAGCCGCGTCACCACGGCACGCTGCTCGGCGCCGAAGGCGAAGGGCCGGTCGACGGTGGAGTGCGCGACCTCGACGGCGGCGAGCGTCATCTCGGCGGCCTCGGCGGTGAGCTGCGCCAGGCCCCGGTCCAGCCCGGCCGTGGCGCACTCGATCACGGCCTGCTCGGCGGCCACGACCGTGGTGTGCGTGTAGCGCTGCCGGTGGGTGTGGTGACCGCGGTTGGAGTCGGCCAGGCGAACCGCGTGGCCGCCGACCGCGAGGACCTCGTCCGTGAGCGCGGTCAGCTGCTCCACCGACCGCAGGTACGGCAGCGTCTTCGCGACGGCCGCCAGCACGTGCGTGTGCGAGACCGTCTTTCGGGAGGCGGTGAGCCCGTGTTCGGCGTCCCAGATCAGGTCCGCGATCTCGGCCGGTCCGGGCACCCTGGGGCCGCCGCCGTCGGCCGACAGTGGTGCGGATCCGTCCCAGCCGGGCAGGGCGGCCGCGACCATCGCATCGACCGCGCGCTCGCCCCCGCCCAGCACGGCGGCTGCCCGCGTACGCCAGGCCTCCCTCGGCGCGCCCGGCTCGGCGTCCTCCTTGGCCTCCGCGCTCTTGCGGGCGGCAGCCTTCTGCTGCTCGCGCGATGCGCCCTCGCCCGCGAGCTCGACGACCTGCCGGTGGCGCCTCGAGAACGCCTCACGCAGCCCTTCGTCGATCCCGGCCAGCTCCCACGCCCCGGTCCGTTCCGAACGCCCGAACCTGGCACCGTACGACTCCGCCAGGCGCGCCCGCAGCCGGCCCTCGGCGATCTCGTTGACCAGGTGGGCGTACCGGTGGAGGTCCTCGCCGCCGCCTGCGATGGTGCGCCACTTGCCGTCCGCGCACTTCGCCATGTGCGCGATGTTCACGTGGACGTGCAGGTGCGGGTCGCCGGGCGAGCCGTCCACCGGCCGCGCGGAACGGTGCAGGGTCGTCCAGCCGATCAGCCCGGACGTCTCCATCCGCTCGGCCTGCCGGCCGTCCCCGTGGTGGCCGGCCATGCCGTACGCCGCCCACTGCTCCAGGGCGTGAACGGCCTCGGCCACGGAGGCCAGCCAGTCCTCCTCGATCCGCCCGGCGAGCTCGGCGCCGGCCAGCCCGTAGGCGGCGGAGACGCTCTTCGGCAGATCGAGGGTGATGTCCACGCCGCGCAGGCCGACATCGATGTGATGCCGCATCCACTGACGGGCTTCGGCGGTTGTGTCCGCGCCGTACAGAGCGTCGAGGTCGAGCCCGGCAGCCGCGGCCAGCCGCTCGGCGTCGGCCAGCGGCAGCAGGTGGGTCTCACCGTCGCGCAGGATGCCGCGCTCGGCCTGACCGAACCGCTTCGCCAACGCGGGCCGACCCAAGTACTCCGAGACCGTTCTCCCCGCCGTGGCCGCGGCCTCGGAGACAGCGTCGACGAGCACGCGCGCGGTCACCTTCCCCCGCGGATCGAGGGCCTTCTTCCTCGCGACCAGCTGCTCGCCGGTACGCCAATCCCGACCGTCCATCAGCACGCGAGCGGCGTCCGGATCAACGCGCCCACCGGCGACCAGATCCAACTCGGCCAGGCCCCCGCCGATCCACCGAAGGGTGCTCTCACCGGCGAGCCGGTACTCGACCTGGGCATCCTCGGCCCGGTCGCATCCGCAGTCTTCGCTCAACCGGTAATCGACCTGCTCGGGGGCGTAGATGGGCGTCGCGTACCCCAACTTGCCCGCCCCTCCTTCGGTATAAGGTCCGCCATCATCCATGATCGCGTATCGAAGATACCTGGAGTGCTAGTAGACCTTCTTGATAGACCTTCTTGAGTGCTAGACCTTCTTGACGTTGGACATCGAGATGTCAGCGGGGTTGGACACCGGATGTCACTGGGTTGGTCATCAGGGGTGTCAGTACCGGAGTGGCAGCGCGGAGGGGGTTCCGGTGCCTTCCGGTGGCGGTTCGGAGAGCATCCGCAGGCTGTACGCGACGTTGTCGTGGAGCTGGTCGACGATGTCACCGCGGGTGACCATCTCGGCGGCGGCGAGGTCTTCGAGGGCCTGGCGCTGAGCGGCGTCGTTGGTGTCGATACCGCCGTCGACCCAGACACGGAGGAGTACCTCGGCCTCGGCGGGCTGGATGCAGCCGCGTACGGACGGACGGGGGTTCTTCCGCTCGGCGAGGCCGTCGACCTGATCGGGTCGGAGCATGTCGAGGCGCGGGGTGGCGGTGAACGCGTCGGGCGGGACGCGGCGGACGACGAGCGCGCCGCCGACGTTGGGGTGGGCGCGGGCGTAGTCGAGGGCGGCGTCGAGCCGGTGGCGGGTCCAGGACAGGGCGAGCGCGAGGGTGTCGGCGGTGAGGGGGCTGTCCGCGTGCGCGAGGGCGGTGATCACGGTGAGGGCGTCGCGGTCGGCGCCGGCCGGGCGGCGGTCGGTGATTTCGCGGTGGCGGGGGCGCTCGAAGAGTTCGTCGGAGCCGGTCAGGAGGTCGGCGGGGTGGATGTCGAGGCGCCGGGCGAGTTCGAGCAGGACGTGGACAGGCAGGTCGGGGAGTTCGTCGAGGTCGGTCTGGTGCTCGTGGACGCCGAGGAGGTCGGCGAGCTGCCAGGCGGTCATGCCGGCGGCGAGCAGGCGTCGCTTGAGGACGTGGGACCTGTGGGCGGTTTTGTACCTGCGGGGGCCCTGACGGCCGGGGCCGGGTCCGAAGGCTTCCGCGTCGCTGATCACAGGCGGCTGCGTACGTCGTCGCTGAGGGCGGTGAGGTCGAGGCCCCGGAGGTGCATCCATCCGGCCTGCTGGGCGTCGCGCTGGTCCTCGTCGCCGTGGCGGCAGTGGGAGCGGTGGAGCCAGGCGGGGTTGAGGTGGATGCGGTAGCAGGTCCGCATGACCGCTTCGCGCAGGCCGGGCTCGGGGCTCTTGCTGCCGGGGGCATCGGGGTGGATGAACAGCGGGTCGGTGTCGGTGGCGCCCTGGTGGCGGCGGTAGGCGAGGTGGGCGGCGATGAGCGGGGCGGCGTGTTCGGGCAAGAGCACAGGCTCGTCGGATTCGAGGTGGAGGACCTGGAGGGCGCTGAGCTCGGTGGGGATGTGACGGTGGCTGCGCCACTGCCAGGGGACGGTGAGGTAGCGGGTCTCCTCGTCGGAGTACGGGCTGCCGGTTACGGGGAGGCGGACGGAGCTGCCGTCGGGGGCGGTGTTGCCGCAGGTGATCAGACCGAAGCCGGTGGGGCCGTGGGAGAGGTGGATGGACAGGGCGGTGGCGGCGGCGTCTTCGATCGTGGCCGTGGCCCGGAGCTTGTCGCAGGTGCGCGCGGTGAGCTGGCTGAGCAGGCGGGTGGTGAGGCCGGCGCCGAGGGTTTCCATCTGCCAGCGCAGGAGGTAGCCGCGGAAGAAGAGGGCGCTCTGGATGGCGCGCAGGCGTACGAGGGCGTGGGCCTGGTCTGGGGCGGAGCCGATGCGGTGGTCGCGCAGGTGGAAGGTAGTCCCGCATGAGGGTGGGGATCTCGTCGGCTGCCAGGGGGCGGAAGGGCAGGCGGCGGAAGACGCGGGAGCGGAGCATCGGCTCGCGGGAGAGGACTTCCCAGCAGCCGTCACCGCCGACGTAGAGCAGGGCGAACTTCGTCTTCGGCTCGTCGTGCAGGTGGCGGAGCAGTTCGATGCAGTCGCTGTTGAGGCGTTGGGCCTCGTCGACGACGAGCAGGCGGCGGGGGTGGGAGAGCAGGTCCAGGAGCCGGTTGGTGATGTGGAAGCGGTTGCGGGATTTGGGTGCCTCGGTGCCGGTGAGGGCGGCCAGGAGGTGGTCGGCGACCAGGCGCATGGTGGGGCGGGCGGTGAAGGCGAGCGTGCATACCGCAGGTCCGCCGCGGCGGGCCTGGTCTTCGAGGGCGGCTTCGACCGCGTATGTCTTGCCGGTGCCGGCAGGGCCGTGGATGACGCCGGTGGCGTTGTTGGCGACCAGGTCGTCCACGACGCGGTGCGTGAGCTGGAAGGTGCCCGTCGGCAGGGTCGTGGCGCCGGTCAGGTCGGCGAAGTGCCGGGGCATTCAGCTCTCCTCGTTCTTGGTGATGGGGGTGATGCCGAGCAGGGAGGTGGAGGAGCGGGCTCGTAGGGCGGCGTCCAGTGCCTGGCGGGAGGCGCCCCGGCCGGTCTTCGCCGGCACCAGCCGGGACTCGGTGGCCGGGCTGGTGCCGGTCATGGGCGCCAGTTCGCGGCGGGCCCGCCGGGAGGCGCGGCGGCGCTCGCGCCCGAGGCGTTCGGCCTCGTCGCGCTGCTGCTGGCGGAACGCCTCGGTCTGCTCGGCCGTGAGCTGTCCGGTCGGGGTCGCGGTGCACAGGTGGCGGCCGTCGAGGTAGACCTCGACGGTCCGGTCGTCGTGCGGCATGTAGCGGACTTCGACGCTCTGGCCGCCGCGGCCCTGGATTTCGGGGGCGACGTAGTCGAGGCCCTGGAAGCGGATGCCGTCCTTGCCGATGATGCGTTCGGTGCTGGCCAGAAGCAGGTGCCTGAGCTTGTCCGCGGGGATCCGGGCCAGCGGGGCCTCGTCCTCCTCCCACGCCGCCAGCGGGGTGCGGCCGTGAAGGGCCCGGTGGGGGCGTTCGGTGTTGTACCAGGCGACCCAGTCGGCCAGACGTTTCACGAAGTCGTCGATGCGCATCGGTCCGATGCCGGTGTGCTCGGCGATCCGCAGGGCGGCCGGGCTGTCGTCGACCGGGCCGTACAGGCGGCCGGCTGCGTCACGGGGGCCACCGGTGAAGCCGGGCAGGTGGGAGATGAGGGTCTGCTCGATGGTCAGGTTGACCCGCTCGACCTTGCCCTTGCGGTGGGGCTGGTACGCCGGAAGCCGGTGCGGGACCACGGCCAGCGCGGCCAGGACGTCGCGGACGGGGCCAGCGGCGAACTCCAGGCCGCGGTCGATCCGTACCTTCGAGGGCACCGCGCCGAACGGGGAGACCTCGGGGTCGTACAGCAGGGCCATGCGCATCGCGGTCAGCACGGTGCCCGTATGCGGCGTGACGGCCAGCGCCCAGCCCACCAGCGCGCGGGTGCCGTCGTCGACGATGGTGGTCATCCACGGGCAGACCGGCTTGCCCTTCGGCCGGGAAAGCAGGATCGGCAGCTGCTTGTGGTCCATTTCCCACACCCGGCCCCGGATCTCCTCCGGCCGCCGCAGGTACACCGACTTCGCCCGGCGCCCGGCCTCCCCGGTCTTCCACGCTTCGCGCTCGGCCGGGGTCATCTCCGCGTCGAAGGCCCGGGCCAGGGTCCGCCGGTCCACCGCCCGCGCGCCCTTCCAGCCCTGGGTGAGGAAACCGGGCACCGGCGCCCCGGCCGTCGTGCCGGTGCCGTCGAGGACGGCGGTGCGGGCCCGGTGCACCGCCGAGACGTTGCCCCGATAGAAGGCGTACGCCTCCCGGTCGGCCTCGGTGAGGATGTAGCGCGGGCGGGCCTGCCGCTCAGTCGGCTCATCGCCCGCGTCGGCGAGCCACCGCCACACCGTGCGCGTGGAGACCCCCAGCCCGTCGGCGACCAGCCGTACGTGCGCGGCGCCCAAGTCGCCGTCGGCCCGTAGCTGCACCAGCCGAGCCACGGCCGCGCGCCGCTTGTCCTCCTCCGCCCTCCCCATGGCCCGAAGTGTCATCGGGGTGTCCAACGCCCCGCCCGAACACCCGCGCGCATCCACACGACCGCGTGAATCGATCGCGAACCGCCCCCCACATATGGGCGCGATGCGCTAGCGATCACGCAGATCTCCCTCATCAAAGGGTGGTCGGACGTTCTTGAGGGGCGGAGGTTTTTGAGGGAGTTGTTGAGGGCCCTCAGACCCCTTTCGGTGATCGTCGGCCGATCCTCATAAAACGTTGGTTAGATGACGGCACACTGGCGTCCGTGACCACCCTGACCGACGTGCTTGGCGCTGGCGACGACCTCCTCGTCGCCTTCCCCGCCCACCCGAGCGAGATCCGCATCGGCTACGCGCGCGTCTCCACCGCCGGGCAAAAACTCGACCGGCAGCTCGACGCCCTCACCGCCGCGCAGTGCCGGCGCATCTTCTCGGACAAGAAGTCCGGGAAGAACGACGCCCGTCCGGAGCTCAAGGCCTGCCACGCCTTCCTCCAGCCCGGCGACACCCTCGTCGTCCCCTCCCTGGACCGGTACGGGCGCTCGCTCCAGGACCTGGTCAACATGGTCGCCGCACTACGCGAGCGCGGCATCGGCTTCACCTCGCTCCACGAGCGGCTCGACACCACCACCCCCGGCGGCCGCCTCATCTTCCATGTCTTCGCAGCCCTGGCGGAGTTCATCCGGGAACTGATCGTCCAGGGCACCCACGAGGGCCTGGCCGCCGCGCGGGCCCGCGGCCGCGTCGGCGGCCGGCCCACCGTAGTCACTGACGAGCTGTTGCGCGCCGCCCGCGACATGCTGCCCAACCCCCAGAACAGCATCGAGACGATCGCGGGGCTCCTCGGTGTGTCCGTGGGCACCCTCTACAACCACATCCCCGACCTCAAGGAGCTGAGGGTCTCCCGGATTCCTGCCCAGCTCGACCGAAGGGTTTGACTCTTACCGTGCCTGCATCTCGTAAGCAGTCGATGACGAACCGCATGGAGCCCCTGGGCCAGGTAGCCCGGGAACTCTGGCTCCTCAGCGGCAATGAGTGCACCTTCACTGGCTGTGATGAGCGACTGATCTGCGAAGACGGCTCCTTCATCAACAGCCTGCTGGACTGAGTACCTGAACCTGCCGGGCGGGGGGAGCCGTCCGGGGCCGGTGCGACCATCGGCCACCGCCCGGCGGATGCGGTGGCCGTGGGTCACCCCGCGCCGTTGCCGCTCACAACCGCGCTCCAGAATGCGGCCACAACAAGCAGCACAGCGCTGAGGATGATGAGGACGATGGCGGCGCGTACGTATCGCTGAATGATGGGTGGCAGTTCCTCGCAGCCGCGGGAGGCAGTGAGCTCGTGGCCATGCTCCCGGTCAATCACGGCGTCGAGTAGAAGGCATTTCACCCAGGCCTTTGCCAGGGGCACGCCAGCGGCCATGGCGCTCAGGATGAAGAGAGCGCGCAGCCACGGCAAGCCTGTGAAAATCGTGCTGCCGAGGTCGCCAGCCCCAAAGAGGCCGAGGCCAGCCAGGCCTCCGGCCAGGTACGCCAGCCGGGTGAGCTGGTAGTGCGCTTGGCGCTTCAGCCACGCCCAGGTCTGGGCAGTCGGAACCACATTCCGCCGTCTTCTCAGCACGGCTCGTCCACCTTTACCTGCTGGGGCTGCCGCTATGGCTCGTCGGGGGAAACCGGCAGACCGTCCCACCAGTCATCCATGAACACCTCGAACGAGGCCGCAAAGCTCTGCAGATCCTCAGCAAGCAGCGGCTGCTCACCGTTCACAGCCCGCGATGCCGCCGCCACCACGCTGGTCTCGATGAACAGTTCCACCGCCCGTGCCGAGGGCCGCCTGCGCAAGTTCGCCAGCACGTCGAGAGCAACGCCGACGCTGTCGTGCACCTGTGGCACCGGCACCTCCAATCCGTGCCGGACAAGGCGTGCGAAGGCAGCGTAGAGGCCGAGCCGCACCGGCCCGTCACCTTCGTCCCAGCGTCCTCCGCCACCTCCTTCATCACCTCCACCGCTGTCGCTGCCGCCCCCGCCTGGGGGTGGGAGCCACGTCCTCAACACTTCAATCCAAAGATCTTGGTCGGATGCCTCAGATTTATCGGATTTAGAGGGAAAAGAAGACACGCCTCTGGCCATGATCCGCCCTTCCTACTCGCGGCCTTGTTGGAGTCTGGAGTGACGCACTCGCGCCGCGCTGGCACCAGCCTGCGGCGTTGACTGGACGGTTGGCCTTAGCCACGCGGCGGAATCGGGGTACCCGCCGGGAACTTGGCCCGTGTGGAGCCCGGTGAGAAGAGCGGGAGGGAGCAGGGGCCAACCGCGGAAGCCAGCGGAATGCTGTACGAGCGAAGGGCGGGGGTGGGTCCCTTGCGACCGCCCAGACCGATGCGTTGGGTCATGGGCCGAGCACAGAGGCACAGGCCACTGTCACTCTGCTGTCCAATCCACTGACGTTCCCGTGTCCACCGACATGTCGTGCGCAGGGTGGATATCAGCGGGATGCGCAGGGTTATGACAGTGGGATCGCAGAGTCCGTGTCAGTAGGCGGCGACGGCTCGGAGAGCATCCGGAGGCTGTAGAGCACGTTGTCGTGGAACCGGTCGATGATGTCGCCGCGGGTGACCATCTCGGCGGCGGCGAGGTCTTCAAGGGCCTGGCGCTGGGCGGCGTCGTGCGGGTCGATTCCGCCGTCGACCCAGACGCGGAGGAGGACCTCAGCCTCGGCAGGTTGGATCGGCCGCGTGCTGACGCGTGGGGCCTCTTCCGCCCGGTGAGGGCGTCGACCTGGTACGAGTCGAGGACGTCGAGGCGAGGGGTGGCGGTGTACGCCTCGGGTGGCACGTGCCGCAGGACGAGCACGCCGCCTGCGTCGGGGTGAGCTCGGGCGTGGTCAAGGGCGGCGTCGAGCCGGTGGCGGGTCCAGTACAGGGCGGCCGCGAGCGCGTCGGCGGTGAGGGGCCGTCCGCATACGCGAGCGCGGTGAGGAAGGTGAGCGCGTCGTGGTCGCCGCCGGCCGGACGGCGGTCGCCGCGCACCTCGGCGTCGGCCGATCCACCCTGTACCGCACCTTCGCCGCGTACGACGAAGCCGCGGCCACCGCAGACGCGCCACGGATCACTGACCCCCGCGTCGTGCCGCCCGACAATCGTCGGTGACCAGCCGAGAACCCAGCCCCGCCGATCGGGCAGGTGCCGGAGTCGCCGAAGGTGTCACCTCAGCCATGTTGTCTACTGCAAGGTCTTGTTCATGTTGCATTTGGTTGCCAGGAGGTCTGGAAGATGGACGAGCTATACCCGCCGGTCGAGCCGTACGAGAAAGGGATGCTCGACGTCGGCGACGGCAACCTCGTGTACTGGGAAGTCTGCGGAAACCCGGACGGCAAGCCCGCCCTCGTCGTCCACGGCGGACCGGGATCAGGATGCGGGACCGGGGCACGCCAGTACTTCGACCCAGACCGCTACCGGATCGTCCTGTTCGACCAGCGCGGCTGTGGCCGCAGCACCCCCCACGCAAGCGAACCCACGACCGACATGCGCCACAACACCACCCGGCACCTGATCGCCGACATGGAGCGGCTTCGGAGTCTCCTGGGTATCGACCGCTGGCTGCTCTACGGAGGCTCGTGGGGATCCACGCTGATCCTGGCCTACGCCGAGACCTACCCGGAGCGGGTGTCGGAGATCGTCATCGCCGCCGTCACCACCACCCGGCGCTCCGAGATCGACTGGCTCTACCGCGGAGCGGGCCGGTTCTTCCCCGAGCAGTGGGAACGCTTCCTCGAAGGAGCCGGCGGCACACCACGGGACGGTGACATCGTCGCGGCCTACGCACATCTGATGGAACATCCGGACGCCGCGGTCCGGGAGAAGGCCACGGCCGACTGGTGCGCCTGGGAAGACGCGGTCCTGTCCGGGGAAACGAACGGCTCCTCCAACCCGTACGGCGACCGCCCGCCGGCCGCGCAACTGGCCCTGGTCCGCATCTGCTCGCACTACTTCTCCCACGGCGCTTGGCTGGAGGAAGGCGCACTGCTGCGCGATGCGCACCGCCTGGCCGGTATCCCGGGCGTGCTGGTCCACGGCAGGCTCGACCTGGCCGGCCCACTCGATACCGCATGGGAGCTCGCCCGCGCGTGGCCCGATGCCGAGCTGACCGTCGTCGGTAACGCAGGCCATCTGGGCAGCGACACGACCCGCGCCCATGTACTCAAGGCCCTCGACCAATTCGCTCGCCAGCGATGAGATCAGACCGTCCGGCCATCCGGAGTCTGCGTGGCCAGCAGGTCCCGGTCGCCGGTGAGCATGTCGACGAGGACTTCACGTTCGTCGGCAGCCCCGGCCGGGTGAGCATCTGCTCAAGCCGATCCGGCAGCTGATCGAGTCGGTCAACGACACCCTCAAAGGGCAACTCGACCTCGAACGCCACGGCGCCAGGACCCCCGCCGGGGTCCTGGCCCGCGTCGGCCAACGCATCCTCACCCTGACCGCGGCCATCTGGCACAACCGGCAGACGGGAACACCCACCACCCGCTCACTGATCGCCTACGACCACTGACCCGAGCACTTTGGACTTACTCGTCTAGGTGCAGGTGGACCAGCCAGAACAGGTACTCGTCCAGGAGCTCGGGCTGGTGGCGGAAGGGGCCTCCGTCATAGCCCGGGATCCGGGCCGGAGGCGTCTGCGGGCTGTTCGTCACGAGCGGCATCATGTCCCCAGCCACCTCAAGAGCGCCTGCTGGGGTGCCCTCTCAGCCGCCTCGGCCAAGCAAGTAACCCCAGCTCTGGCACCCGTGACGTGCAGGAACACTTCACTGACAGATGTACGTGTCGTCATGCACTGACATTCTCGTGTGCGTTTGACATGAGCATGCCAAGATTCCCCCATCCCTGTCGGACGACTGTCGTGCGCAGGGTTGATGTCAGTGGGATGCGCAGAGTCCGTGTCAGTAGGTACCGGCGGCTCAGGAAGCATCCGCAGGCTGCAGAGCCCATCGTCGTGAAGTCGACGACAGGGTCGGCTACCGCTTCACGCGGCCGCGGATGGCGAGCACCGCAAGCCCCAGCAGGATTGGCTCGCCAAGACGGGCTGCCATCTCGGTGTAGGTGCCCTGTGTGGTCAGGACTTGGCCGGAGGAGCGGAACACCACCGAGTTGATGACCACTCGTAGCGACTTCTCAAATCGCTCGGCCGACAGGCGTTTCTGGAGCGGTCCGTCGGGGTTGACCGGATCGGGGGTGTCGGTGGTCAGCGTGACGCGGGAGCCGTTGACCGTACCGGTGGACGTCGGCTTCGGGGCGTCCTTCGGCAGTCCCCACAGCATCATCACGAGCATGGTGCTGGTCATGGCCAGCAGCAGCCACCCGAGCGCACGCGAGGCCCGCAGCCCGTACCCGGACATGGCCCAGTAGACGGCCAGCAGTGCCCGTTCCGCGCGGGGAGTGTGCCGGTTGTGGCGGCGCATCTCCATCTCGCCGTAGTAGAAGTCGGCGGCACCGGGCTCGTCCTTGCTGTCCTCGAAGGACTTGCGCAACTGCCGGTACACCGGTGCCAGCGTGGTCGGCTCCAGGACCCTTGCTCCCTGCTCAGCAGCAATCCATCCGTGCGCGCCCGTGCTACGCGAGGCTCGCCAGTGATGCTCTTCCGCCAACGTGAGCCGGGGTGTCCATCGAGTCGGCCGAATTCCCTGCCACCGCACGCCAGTGGGGGTGGCTGGCAGGGGACATCGCCCTTCCGTTTTCAGCTGATCGAGATGGATGGCACCTGTGAACAGGCAGTCGGTGAGATCGACGTCGGTGAGCACCAGGTGGGAGGCGTCCGCACCCCGCAGGGACGTGACGCGTACGCGAGGATCTCTCAGCCCGGGTTCGGCCAGTCGTTCACGGCCGTACGTGAAGGGCTGGGTATGAGCTGCGATGGTCACCGGATGTTCAGTGAACGAATCGCTCAGGTCGACGGTGGCGTATCGCAGACGCAGCTCAGCCTTGGCTGCCCAATGGGTCCGCTGGCAGGTGAGGGTGGGGGCGGCCACCTCGATGGTCACCGGGTTGTGGAAGGCAGCACCGGAGAGGGAGATGCCGCCCCCGCAGACCACCGGGCCCAGTCCTGACGCCTTCTCGAACGTGGCCCCACCGAAGTCGGCGTCACCGGTGATCGTCACAGCGCCGAAGCCAGCGCGTCCGGAGAATCGGGCCTCGGTGAACCTCGCTCCGCTGTGCATCTCGGAGGACGAAAATGATGCGTCACCGTCGAACCGAGCACCGATAAAGCCAGTGTCGCCGGAAAACGTCGCATGGTGGAACGAGGCATCGCCGGAGAACAGGGCCTTGTGGAACGCAGCATTGTCACGGAACCGGGTGCTGATGAACACGGCACCCTGCTCAAACCTGGCGCTGTCGAAGGCAGCATGGCCCTCGAACTGGGCGTCGAAGAACCATGCATGGCCGGAGAAACGGGCGAAGTAGAAGCCGGCGAGGCCTTCGAAACGGGAATGACCGAACTGCACGGCGCCGAAGTGAGGGGCTCGATCCCCGGCAGGGACAAGCGGGGCAAGTAGCTCCGCAAGAAGGTCCTCGCTCAAGGTTGTGCCGCGGTGATCGATATCAGAGCCAGGCTGCAAGCCGGCCAGGTACGTGGAGCGGTCGGTGTCACTGAGGTGGGACAAGCATCCGGTATACGGCTCGACCCGGCGGCCGCGGCAGCCGACGGGGTCGGCTGCCGGGTCGGCCCCGTGCCCGCAGTGCGGCCAGTCGGGGGCGGTGGAGAGCAAGGGACGTATGACCGGATCGTTGGATGTCATGTTGGCAAGGACGTGGACAGAGTGACCGCCGGTTGCCGGAGGGCCCGGAAGCATTCCGCGCTGACAAAACTACGAAGACACCCCACCCCCTGACAAAGCCCTGCGCCGCACTGACATCTACTCTGCGCACAACATCCGTTGCGGGACGGCTTCGGAGCTCCGGACGACGTGGCGGGCGGCCGTCCCGGAATCGTTCGTTTCCGAGACCCGAGTGTCCCGTCGCCACAGCGTGCGCTGATCACGACATGAAGACACGCACACTGCTCGGAGCGGCCGGGCTCGCCGTCGGTCTGTCCCTGTTCCTCGCCGGCCCTGCCTCCGCATCACCCCTGCTCCCTATCGTCAACTCGGCCTTCGACGTGATCGGCGACGCCGGAAACTCTCTCGCTCAGTTCGTGAACCGCCTCGGAATGTGAACCACATCGGAACCGGAGGGCCCTCCACATGGAGGGCCCTTGTTCATGCTGACAATCTCGCGTCGTCCGGCAGAAGCTGCGGCTACCACTGCCACAACTCGTGTCGCCGACCACTGACACTCTCGTGTCGTCCGACAGTAACCCGGCGGACTGAGCCTCTGGGCACTGGTGCGACGATGCCAGGATGCGCGAGGACAATGAACTGATCAACGTCGACGATCCAGCCTGGCCGCTCCTCCTTCAGGAGCTGTCCGGCACCGACATACCAGTTGAAGTGCTGCCCGGCGATGTCCGGAAAGGGCGAGCCTCCCTGCTGCAACTACAGGTCTCCGCCCGGTCGAATTTGGGTGGCATCGTACTGAACTGCGGCGGTCTCCTCGTGGACGGTGGATGGCTGCGGATCTTCGGAAGCCCGAGTGACGCCAGAATGCCTGGCCTGGCCGAGGTCAACGCGATGCCCTCGACATTCGATCCCGCATGGCGGCCTGGTGCTGGTCTCGTGGTTGCGCACGACGTGGTGGGCGGGGTCTTCGCCCTCAACGGGGGCAACCCCCGTGAGTCCGGTCGGCCTGGCGAGCCGGGCGAGATCCTCTACTTCGCCCCTGATGCGCTCGGGTGGGAGGCCTTGGGCGCCGGCCACTCGGCGTGGCTGTCCTGGATCTTCTCCGGAGGACTCCAGGAGTTCTATGAAGGCCTGCGGTGGGACGGCTGGCGCAGTGAGGTCTCCGTGCTGGACGGTCGGCAGGGACTGTCGTTCTTCCCGCCGTTGTGGTCAGCCGAGGCCCGCCAGGATCTGTCGGCGACCAGCCGTCGTGCGGTGCCCATGGCGGAACTCCTTGGCGTGAGCCGCGACTCGTGCCTTCAGTTCGACGGCACCGACCCGGGCTTCCTCGGAGTCGCATGAACCGGCTCACCCGTCCAGACGCCGACAGCAGATGAGGGTGGCGGCGATGCTGGCGAACGCGAGGAAGTGTTCGGCCTTGCGCTCGTAGTCGGCGGTGCAGACGGCGGCATGCAGCGAGCCAGGCCACGGTTCGCTCCACGGCCCAACGGTGCCGGCCCAGGCGCTGAGAGGATTCGATGCCCTTCCGGGCGATACGCGGGGTGATGTTGCCAGAGCGCAGCCACCTTCGCAGGTGGTCGTAGTCGTACCCCTTGTCGCCATGGAGTTTGGCGGGCCGTCGTCGACGCGGTCCACGGCGGGAGCGGATGGGCGGGATGCCGCGGACGAGAGATTCTAGGCCCTGACTGTCGTGAGTGTTCGCGCCGGAGATCTCGATCGAGAGAGGCAGACCGGACTCTCGGTGATCAAGTAGATCTTTAAGCCCTTATTGCCGCGATCTACGGGATTCGGACCTTTCAGGTCCCCCCTTTGAGGGCCCGCATATTCACCGAGTCGACCGCGCACCGCAACCAGTCCCGATCCCCGCGTGCACCGAGTTCGTCCAAGACCACGCGGTGGAGCTTGCCCCAAACCCTGGCTCGGCTCCACTCCGTGAACCGGCGGTGCGCCTTCACGAAGCCGGGGTCATCCCCGCATGCGCGGGGAGCAGATGGCGTTCCGTTCGGCGTGGTCGGCCACGCAGGGGTCATCCCCGCATGTGCGGGGAGCAGGGGGACGTCGGTGCCCAGGTCATGCCGTTCCTCGGGGCATCCCCGCGTGCGCGGGAAGCAGACTTCGTGGCCTGCAGACTCAAGTGCTCGGTGTGCGACGTCAGCCGGCCCAGACGATGGAGAGGACGCGGAGGTGGCCGAGGCTGCGGTTGACCCAGTAGACGACGGTGAGCGGGCCGATCGACGCCCGCCGTACGTCCTCGCCCTCCGGGTCGGTGCGGTCCCACTGGGGCCAGGACCACGGGGACCGAGAGGCGATGTCGAGAACGTCGCGGACCATTTCCTGGACGGTCGGATCGAGCTCGGCGAGGTATGCGGAGGCCTGCGGTGCCAGTCGGGCGGGCCAGGCATCGCTCACTTGCGGGCCCCGATGATGTCCTCCAGGGCGACGCTGTCGGTGTCCTCGAACCCCGAGGCGATGAGTGCTGCGACGGCGGGCGCGGTGTCGAGCCGACCCTGCCATTCACGGAGCACCTCGTGCAGCGCCGTGAGGTCGAAGGTCTGCCGGGACTCCTCCAGGGCAGCGCCCCAGTCACGCTCGAACGCGGGAAGCCAGCGTTCGGCGGCTTCGTGCGCGGCGATACGGGAGCGGAGTTTGGCGCCGGCCGCCGGGGCCGGTGGGGACGGCTGGGCCTGCAGGTGATGTACGGGTTGTGCACTCATACGGCGGGTTCCCTTCTTCTGTGCCGAGTTTGCCGCCTGAGGACGGTCCAGGTCGAGTACGCAGTGGAGCAAAGGCTGTTGATCTCAAGGCAGTGGTGTCGCCGGGCGGGCGGGAAAGCACCGGGGACTCTTCGTTCCAGCGACAGGCGAGATGCCCGACGGGCCCCCGCGTCGACCTCGCGGACTCCGTATGCGGGGAGACCGTATCGAGCCGGCTGGATGGCAGCGCGCGCACGCTGACACGTGTCCCAGTCGCCCGCGAGCCATGGCCGCGCGGTGGGCTGCTCCGAGGATCAATGACGTCGGAGTGCCGGGCCAGGCTCGGCACTTCAGCCCCCTCCGCCAACTGCCCTGTCTCCACCCCCTGTCCGGCGACAACTTCGCCGGAATCCTCGTCATATCCCGTTTGACCAGCGCACTTCCGCTGCTTCCAGCTGTCCGGACATCGCCGGACAGCCTCCCGTCAAGGGATACCTGTGGCACCGAAGCCCCGCGGGCAAGACCGCCGGGGCGAACTGCCCGAGGGGGATCCCATGCCCGTCCTGCCGTCCATACTCCACGACGCGGCCGTGCTGACCGCCATCACCGGCTTGACCTACACCGGAGCCGTGGTCACTGTCGCCGCGTCGTCGGTGCTCTCCCGCAGCCCGGAGCGCCGGCGCGACGCCCGGGCGACGCTGACGATCCTGCTGCGGCGGCGCGGCGCACGGTAGGCGGGCCGCCGGCCAGGCCGCGCCCTCGCCTACAACTGTGAGCTCGTCCTGCCCGCTGAGCGACGCGCCTCGGGACGCCGACATTTTTGCGCGGGGGAAAGAAGGCGCCGCCAACGGCGCCGGGCGGGTGGGCGCGCGCCCCGCGCGCTGGTGCTGGTTGTAGTGGGGTGGGGGGAGTGTGTGG
>NZ_JBHWJY010000016.1:33106-35479 GCF_042731135.1 Streptomyces sp. NPDC059874 | reverse complement strand
CCGCCGCCCTGGCGCCCCCCTCCCCAACAAGGGCGACCCGCCCCGCCCCGCGGCCCGCCGCCCCTGGGGCCCCCTATTTGTGCCCGCCAAAAAAAGCCGGCCCCGCCAGCGCCGCCGGCCGGTCGGCGTCCCGCCGGGCTGGATGAGGCGGTTGTAACTGGTGAGGAGGTAGGTGCACCCCGACCTCGGCCGACTCCCCGCCCCCTTGGTGTCGGACCCCCATGCCACACTGCGTTGCATGTCTCTCGCCGAACTCACGCTCGACCAGTGGCGGTCCGCCGACTTGCCCACCGCACGCCGCATCGCCCAGCAGGCAGCGCAACTGGTGGACGGCCGCCTGGTTTCCGTCGAGACCGTCGTGCACCTCGGTGCCCCGCTGCACCGGGTCCGAATCGACCGCGCCGGCACGGAGTTCGCGCTGATACCCGGCGGCACAGTTGCCCTCGGGTTCGATCTGGACAGCTGGCGGCCGACGCCCGAACAGACCGCCGACTACGCGGAGAGCCTGGAGGAGGGCTACGGGTACGGCCTCGACCTCCGGGCCTACCTGGCGGAGGTGCTCAGCCCGTACCGGACCACCACATTGGCCACGGTGCTGATGGCCGTGGAGAACGAGGCCCTGACCGAGCTCCCGGCCGACATGCCGGCCGTGCTCGCGGCGCGCGGGCTGCGGATGCCGACTTCCGACGAGTGGGAGCACGCGTGCGGAGCGGGCGCGACCACCCTCTTCCGGTGGGGCGACGACTGCCCGCTCGACCGCATCCCCTACGGCGACCCGACCGGACCGCACAACGGGCTCAGCGCGTTCGGCCTGCACATCGCCTACGACACGTACAGCACCGAGCTGACCAGCGACGTCACGGCGGTGCACGGCGGGGACGGTGGCGAATCGGTGTGCGGCGGCTACGGCAACCTCCTGACCTGGCTCCCCCTGGCCACCGCCAACCGCAACCCCTCCATGGCCGAGTTCGTCTACGGGCCGGACGGTGAGGATCTCTGCGAGGACTTCTCCACCCGGCCGGTTCTGCCGCTCTGAACCTCTCGACTTTTGTCCGCGGACAAAAGTCGAGGCGGCCTTGGACGCCCACACGTGGGAACAAATCAAGGTCCTCTCCGAGGCCACTGCGACACAATCACGAGATGATCGGCAACCGGATCACCTATCGCATCGCAGACGGCCTCCGCATACCCGGAACCTGGCGGCACGCCTTCATCCGTAACGGTCAATACTTCCTCACCGACCTCAGGGCCCGGAGGCCGGACCTACCTGCCGAGTGACCCGCCGGTCACGCAAGAGGCCTACGGCAGGGCCCTCGCGTACTTCGAGGAGCGGGCCCGCTGGAGGGCCGAGCAGTACACTCGCGTCCCGGAAGACGGACCGGCGGCTCCGCACGCTCCGGCGGTGCACCTGTACCAATCGTTTCCGAAAGAGCCGATGGCCGACCCCGGCCCGGTCGGCCTGCGCAACGACCATCCCGCCCCGATCACCGTCGGCAAGGTCAGCTACCCCTCCGTCGCCCACGCCTACTGGGCCCTGTCGGTCGCTCAGCCAGAGGTCGGCGTCGCGGTCGCGACGGCGGACACCGCTGCCGCGGCACGCAAGCTCGCGGTCGGGACACCGCGCCGCGAGGGCTGGGAGCACGCACGAACCGCCGTCATGACCAGCCTGCTGCGCGCCAAGTACGACCAGCATCCCGAGCCGGCCGAGATCCTGCTGGCGACAGGCGACGCCACCTTGATCTACGACGACATGGACTCGGCATTCTGGGGTGACAACGCCGGTCGAGGTCGCAACTGGACGGGCCGTCTCCTCGAACTCGTCCGCTCCGAACTGCATGCGCGGCAAGCCGGGATTTCCGGGTTGTGACCGGACCGGGGGTACGACTCCCATGGGGCCACCAGGTCGTTGAGACCGATCGGACGAGACACTTGAGGAGCGGGCATGAACTCTGACGAGCTCACCTCTGGGAAACAGCCGCTGCTTTCCCCGCCGAGACCGGTGCTTCCCGACATGGCCGCAGCCCGGCGGCGTGGTCCGGCCGAGACGGTGGAAGCGCAGTGGCAGACGCTGCCGCTGGTGTGGCAGTGGCACCGCGAGCGACTCTGGCCCACTTCCCCCCGGAACTCGGACCTGCCGTGGCACGCTCCGCGGACGCTGCGGAACAGTGACTACTCCCCCCAGGCACAAAAGCTGCCCCCTCGCAGAACAGACACACGCGCAGGGTCCGACACAGAGGGACCCCACCGCGTTCGTCGTTCGCGACGCTGCCGTCGCGGTCCCCGACATTTGTTGGGGGGGCAAAATCGGGGGCCCCCACGCCCGCCGCGGGGCGCCCAAGGGCCCCATAACGAAGGAACATATAAAACAAAAAC
>NZ_JBHWJY010000016.1:0-33096 GCF_042731135.1 Streptomyces sp. NPDC059874 | reverse complement strand
CGGCTGGGACCCCACATTGGGCACCCCCCCGGGTTCTTCTTTGCGTTCGCGGCCGGGGGGGCCCCCTTTTTTGGCCCGCGCAAAAAAGCCGCGCGCCTCGACGGCAGCGTCGTGCCACCATGTGCCGCATGACGACGCACCGAAAGGCCCGTGCCGCGTAGACGGCCACGGCAGCTACGTGCTGCCCAGCGACGACGACACCGCATCCAGCACTCGAGCCCGTCCATCGACGGCCTGTCCGCCAGGGCGGTGGGGGAAATCCTCCGCCTCGAACGCACCCGGAACTACCTGGAGGCTGGGGACGTAGTCCTCGCTCTCGACCGCTGGCGGCAGTTCCTCCGGTGCCCGGACAGCCGGGAGTGGGACGCCTGTGAGTGGGGCAGTGTGCACTGGCACTGCTGCGGCAGCCCGCTGGTAGGCCGCGTGCTCCTCGACGCGGTGATGCAAGCCCTGTCCCCCCGAAGCGCCCGCGAACTGCGGACGTTCATCGACCGGTACGACGCCGACGCCCGAGCCATCGCACCTGCTCTGGCTCTTGCGACGCATCTGTCTCGTCTCAGCGAAGTTCGAGCAGTCTCAGTGAAACTTGACTGACGCTACCCGTGTCATCGCAGGCTGAGTGCGTGCATCGTTCGTGGGCACCACTCCCTGCCTCCGCACTACACGTGCCGGACAACCAGATAGATCGTGTGCGAGGTGGGTGCCGGATGCGGGGCGCTGTTCCAGCCGATCTCCTCAGCACGCCTCTCAATCGCTTCTCGCGCAGCGTGAGCTGCGGCTTCGTCCTCGAAGAAGGAAATGGACAGTCCGTTGCCCGTGCCAGGATCGACGAGGTGATACGCCCCGTGCACGCCGGGCACGGTGGCGGCGGCATCCAGCACCCAGTCTCGGTCGTCAGTTGGCATGGGCTCCCACACGGCCACCCTTGCGATCATCGCCACCTCCTTCGTTGCCCTGGACATCCAGAATGAACCAACTTCTATGGACTCCGTCGTCAACGACGCACTGACGGCGTCGTTGCAGCCGAACGTGTGCAGGCACGCTGGACATCGCACAGGGCCCCTGACCTGTGGTTCGCTCGCTCAGCCTTCGACGCCACGGGACACCGCCGGCCCCGTCTGGTGAAAGTTCGATGAGACGAACAGGCCGGTCGTCAATCTTCGGCGAGACAGGTGCATCTTCGCTGAGACAGGAGTGCGCCACGAGGCGCTACGCAATCGAGTGGAGGTGAAAGACCTTCTCCGCCGGGTCGTCGCAGCGGTCTGGTGAAGCTGGGGGCAGCCTGATCCGGGGAACGCCGGGGAGGGTGGCAAGCAGCCCCGACAACGGCGGGACGTGCCGGGACTACCGGACGGTGCGGGCCCGTCTAGCGAGGTCAGAAGGTGCAGCGAAAGCGAACCAGTGGTTGAAGCTCCGTAAGTGCCTGTTTGTGAGCCGTCCATGACAGTGGGGCTGTCGCGCTCGCTTGACTGGGAAGTCCGTTGACGTGTCTGGGCCCCGGGTAAAGGATGCCGAGCATGTCGTTTCTAGCGGTTCAGAATGAGGCGTCTTCGGACGTGTTCCGGCTGATATGGGGGCTCCTGGCCGTCGCCTTGGGAGGGCTGTTCTCGACTCGGCGAGGGTCTGCCCGGATGCGTGCACTTGTCGTCGAAGGTCTTGAGCGGAGCCCACAGCAGCAGACCCGGGCTCGTTCGGTGCCGTCGCAGGGATTCGTACGGATTGTGGGTGCGTTCATCGCGGTTGGCGGCCTTGCCGCTGTTCCGGTGTCGCTGGTGATGATGAACCGTGGCTGATGCATCGCGAGGATGGCCAACGCGTGTGGCGGCGTGGCCGTCCTTGGCAGCAACGCCGGATACTGGCTGATGCGGGGGCCTGGTGGGCTGCTTATCTCCCGGAAGCGGGATGGATCGCTGCGCCTGCGTCGGCTGGGAACGGTAGTGGGGGCTTGGATCCTCGTTGTCCTGCTGGTTCCGTTCCTGGTGCTGATGGGAGCGAGTTCGTCCTACGGAAGCGTTTCCGAAGGGCTCGGGCTTCTGCTGACCGGAGCCTCCTTCGGAATGCTCGCCCGTCGGGCCGCGCTGTGCCCGTGCCTCGTCCTCAGTCCGGACGGAACGTTTCAGGAGGTGAGCCCCCTGAAGAAGCGGCTCTTCCCATCTTCGGAGATCGAATCAGTCGTGAGCAGGAGTGGAGGGCTCTGGCTGACTCGTAATGGAGCTGAAGGCGGTGTGTGGGCCTTTTCACCGAGCTGGATTGGTCATCGGTCCGCCCGCTCGGCGCGGAAGGCAGTCCTTGAGTGGATGGACGGCAGTGGGAGGGAAGGCAGCCGAGGAAGAGAGGCCAGGGCCAAGGATGACGCGTTCTACTTTGGCCTCGCCGACTTCCTGATCGTCGTACTTCCGTTCGTTACCGTGTGGTTTGTGAGATTGATCTAGCCAGATGGCGCGTGGTGGTCATCAGCATCGACTGATGACCACCACAGCGACTTTCCTCGGTCATCCGGTTCCGGCGGCTCTTGCCAGTTTCAGGTGGGGTAAGGGCGGTGAGGTTCTTCTTCTGGGTGATGCGGCGAGTCATCAATGTGATGGCCGCCCAGGTGATCAGAGCTTCGGAGTGCTGGACGAGTCGTTCGTAGTCGCGGGCATGGCGGCGGGCGTGCATGAGCCACGCCAGGGTGCGTTCGACGACCCACCGGCGGGGTAGGACGACGAATCCGGTGGCGTCCTTGGGCCGGCTGACGGTTTTGACGGTGAGCCGCAGGTGGGTCTTTGCCCAGGTGACGAGCTGGCCGGCGTAAGCGGAGTCGGCCCAGACGATGGTGATCTCGGGGTGCATGAGCCGGAGGCGGAAGAGGACTTCCTTGGCGGCGTCGCGGTCGGTCATGTCAGCGGGTGTGACCATGACCAGCAGCGGGAGGCCGCGGGTGTCGACGACGATGTGCCGTTTCCTGCCGTTGATCCTTTTGGCGGCGTCGTAGCCGCGAGAGTCCTTGCCCACGGTCTCGGCGGCTTTCACGCTCTGGGAGTCGATCACGGTTGCGACCGCCCGTGGGGCTTTGCCCATGTCACGCCGGATGCGTCCGCGCAGGGTGACGACACACAATCTCGCCTCCGACTTTTGTCCGCGGACAAAAGTCGAGCAGCTGCTCCCCCTCCGGCCGGGGCGTGGAGCAGGGTGCACCGTCGCCCTGGCGCAAGACCTCAGGCCGTTGCGGGCCGAGGCGCGAGAGGCGAGGGACAACCCCCACGTGCGCCGGCCAGGCGCAGGTTCGAAGGTCGACGCGATCCCGAGCAGGGGTGAGGACGTCGTGGTCTCCGAGGCCCTCCTGCGTATCTCGCACCGGAAGCGCAGGGGAACAACTACTGGATTCCCTCGCTGTCCGACGACGGCCGCCGCTCGTACATCTCCCACAACAGCGAACTCATCAAGGCCGCGGCAGCCGAATCGGGCCTTCCGTCCGAGATGATCGCAGGTATCGCCTGGCAGGAGGTTGAGGGCGACCCTGCGGTCGTGGATGACGTCGCCCGTTTGGTGCGCGGCGTCGTCCCGGGGAGGGAGGACCCCGACCGGACGTCGCTGGGACCGATGTCCGTCCAGGTCCGCCGTGCCGCCGCAGTCCTGGGGTACGACCCGCACCACCTCACGGATCTGCAACGTGCGACCGTCGTGGACGCCGTGAAGGACCCTGCGAAGAACATGTTCATCGCATCGGCTTACCTGGCCCAGCTCAAGGCCGAGAGCGGCTTCGCCGACGTGCCCGCGCACGAGATGACGCGGGAGCAGATGCGGGAACTCGCCGCCCGCTACAACGGGGGCCCCTACTACGAAAGCGACGGCGCCCAGGCGTACGGTCGACTGTTCGGGACAACAGCCTGAACGACGCGGGGGGAGCATTGCGGTGAACGAGACGACGAACCCGGCCCGCCCGGGTGGCGGGCCCCGGTTGGTCGGCACCGTCGTGTGCACCCTCCTCCTCGCCCTGGGCAACCTGGTGACCGGCTACCTCGTTTTCCTGGCGTACGCGGTGGGGCCGGCCGGCCCGTGGGACACCGAGGGCCTCGCCCACGCCAAATACGCGGCGGGCCTGGCCCTGGCCCTGGTGACGGCACTGCTCTCATGGGTCTTCGTGAAGGCCGAGTGGGTGGGCCGAGGATGGTTCGCCGCTCCGGCGGTGCTGGCCGTGGCCGCACTCCTGCGGCTGACCCTGCTCGCGCCTTCGCTCTGACGCTCGTACGCACCGCATGCGGCGGCCCCACACTTCGGAGTGCCGAAGCAGGGCCCGTGCGCTAGCTGTTGTCGATGAGCAGCGTCGTCAGTTCTGCGCGTTGCTCCGCCGACATGTGCTGCTGGATGGCGTCGAAGACGGCCTTCGGGTCGTGCCACGGCACCGGGACCGAGTCCGAGCCCTGGCTGCCCAGGCCGTCGAAGGCACGGCGTCGGGCTGCCGACTTTTGTCCGCGGACAAAAGTCGGGCCGTTGGAGTCAGGCCGTGGAGGGCAGAAACTGGACCAGTCCCACACTGGCTTCCTCGTGCACTGAGGTGTGGATTGCACGAACGGTCCAGCGGCCCGCCGGTATCGGGACCGCGGCCTGTTCTGGCAAACCTCCGCCGCCCAGGTACGCAACGTCCAGCTCGGCACCGGCGGTTACAGAGTCCATGAGCACTGCCGGGCCGTCCGTCTCCCAGATACCGCACTCCTCCCACTCGGCTGCGGGGTCTCTCAGCACGGCCCCGGCTGCGGCGATCAGATCGGCTTCGGATTCTGGACCGAGCCAGCGGAGGAACGCTCGGTGATCCGGGAGGTAGCAGGTGGCGGCGGGTTCGTCGCCAGGACGAGGCCTCGCGCGTTCTCCCCGCCCACGCCGATCACCTCGGCCAGGCCATCGACCTCGCAGGCACGGTCGTAGTCGTCAAGGACCCCTGCGTCGTCGCCGAGGATCATCCCCGTCTCCGTGCAACCGCCCCATCCGGCCAGCGCGGAAACGGGTACGACGATCTCTTGGTCGGCCACTTGTTGCACCACAGGTTCGTGGCCGCGCAACCTCGCCAAGCCTTGACCTGCGGTGACTCAGGCCGGATGCAGCACAGCCATGGCGATCTCACGTACGCGGTCCTGCGTGATCCCGGTGCGCTGTTCGACGGCGAGCGGGTGGTCGGTGGGCTCCAGCTCGATGAAGGGCCGCTTGCCGACCGGTCGAGTGTGGGCGTTGGTCTTCAGGTTGGTGGTGCTCTCGGGATAGAGCGCGAGCTCGGTGCTGAGCCAGCCGAAGTACGGCCTCTCGGCCTCACGGCCCTCCGTGTTCCACACCTCAAGAGCACGGGCGAAATTGTCCTTGCTCAGAGAGACCCAGACGCCCCAGGAGAAGACGTCCTGGCTGCCGATCACAGGTATCTCGATCAGACCCCTGATGAAGAAGTGCTGGCCCCTGATTACGCACTGGTCGGACGACAGCATGCTGTCCGGATCACTCTCGAAATTGGGATCCCACACGTCAGGGGCCATGGTCGAGTAGCTCATGGGGAGCTCTGCGTGGTGGTCGCCGCAGCATGAGCACGTGAAACCGAGATCGTTGGACATGGCGCGAGCCTACCGAGCACCTGCGCCACGGTTACCCTGCACCATCGTTAAGAGCGCAGCTTCCGTGCCTGCGGGTCAAAGCAGTTGAGGCCCATCGACGAAGCGACCTCCGCCGCGTGGGCAGATGCCTCGTCGGCCATGCTCCAGCGCATGGGGAAGTAGATCAACGGGCCGCAGGCTCACCGATCAGCGGAGCGGTTGACCACGGTGAGGTTTCATCGTCGTCTTCGGCAAGGTCCGGCCACCGCTCCGAGAGCGCGGTGACGAAGACCACTATGCGCTCAGCCGGAGGAACCGCGGGCTCTTCCGTGTCCATGAAGCGGTCATACAGACCGCGGAAGCACCGGGCCGCAGCAGCATCATCCGCCGGCCGCTCTCCCTCCCACACAGCAAGGTCATAGCTCATGGGCGCAGCCTGCCGTGCCTCACTGACAGCCGGACCGGCGAACCAGATCATCCGCGACAGGGCCGGATCGCCTGAGACGGGATAGCCCCGCCTGGTGAAACTTCGATGAGACGAAAAGGCCAGTTGTCAATCTTCGGTGAGACCGGTGCATCTTCGCTGAGACAAGTCAGGCACGAGTGTCCACTCCCCACTGACACTGAGGTGGCTTCCGGACTTTTGTCCGCGGACAAAAGTCGGGGCCCTACCGCAGACGAAGCGGTAGGGCCCCTCAGCATGGGATCGGCGGCTGCTGACGCCGCTAGTTGTTCTCGATCAGGAGCAGCGTCAGCTCCACGCGGTGCTTGGCCGACATGTTCGCCCAGATCGCGTCGTACACGGCGCTCGGGTCCTGCCAGGAGACCGGAGACGTGTCCGCTCCCCTGGCCTGAGGCGGGATGACGCCCTCCGGCTCGCGCTCGTGAACCGGCTCCGCCGCTACGGGTGCCGGCGCGCTCGGCGTCACCGTCGGCTCCGGTTCCGGCTCCGGCTCCAGCTGCGCCACCGCTGCCGGAGAGGGGCTCGCCTCGACCAGCTCCGCGGCCGCCGAGGGCGTGGCGTCGGGCTCCCGACTTTTGTCCGCGGACAAAAGTCGGGCCGGCTGCGGCGACGGTTCCGCGAGGTCCGGGACTCCCCCGGCCACGCCGGCCCCCGCCGGTTCGCGCACCGCTACGGACTCCTGTGCGTCGCGCAGGATCTCCCGCTGCGCCGCCTTGACCTGGGCTTCCTGCTCCTTGGTCTCCTTCAGGAAGCCCAACAGCTCGGCCGCGCCCACACCCGGCCGGTCCTTCGCCGTCCGCGCCAGGACCCGGCCGTCCCGCTCGGGAAGGTCACCCGAGCTGAGCATGGCCTGGATCTCCTCGGGGAGTTCCAGCAGCACCAGCTGGTTGGTCACCCATGACGGCGAGCGGCCCAGCCGCTCCGCCGCCCGGGACTTGGCGCCGTGCTCCCGGCCCTCGTCCGCGCACGTGTCGACCAGGTGCTGCACACCCCGAGCGCGCTCGATGACATCGAAGTCCTCGCGCTCGAGGTTCTCGGCAAGGAGATGGTCGATGAAGTCCGTACGGGAGGCCGCGAGGTCATCGCGTACGACGAAGTCCAGCGACTCCAGCCCCACGTGCAGCGCGCTGCGGAAACGGCGCTCGCCGTTGATGAGGACGTACGACGCCGCCCCGATCCCGGACTCGTGGTCCGGCCACAGCCCGAGGTACGCGGCGCGGCTGACCACGACACAGGCCGAGAGCTGGGCTTCGCGGAGCTCCTCGCCGAAGCGGGTCTTCTCCTCGTCCGTGCCGAAGTTCCGGCGGGGGTTGAGGGGGGTCGCGGACACCTGGTCGAGGGGGACGCGAATGAGTTCGTACGCCGGCACATCGCCCTGGGCGACGGCCTTGGCGCGCCCGCGCTCGCTCCGGCCGCCACTGCGGCGGGCGTTGCTGAAGGCGGCGCCGGTGCCGAGGAGGTCGCTCTTGCTCATGCCGCGATCCTCCGGGCGATCTCACGCATGGCCTCGGACTGCTCGCACTCCGGTGCGTAGTGCAGCAGCGGCAGCTTGACGCGCACGGCTTCGCGCTGCTCCTTCAGGTCGGAGATGACGGTGATGACCGGCGGGTCGCCGAACTCCTTCCAGCTGTTGAGGGAGGAGGTGACGACGTAGCCCTTGCGGCTGTCGTAGAGGTTGACGACGAAGCCGAGCTGGGCGATCTCGATGTCGAGGTCGTCAATCAGGTCCTCCAGCTGCTCGCTGAGCATGTCGTACGCGTCTGCGGAGGTGTCCTCGGCCTGGACGGGCACGATGATGCCGGAGGTCTTCTCCGCCTCGCCCTCGCGGGTGCGTGCGTAGTACAGCGCGGTGTCCATGGTGTAGCCGAGGCTGGGCGGGCAGTCGACGACGATGTAGTCGAACTCCTCCTCCAGTTCCTCCAGGGCCTTCTCCAGGGCGGTTTCCTTCGTCCGGACGTGGCGCGTCGTGGCCAGCCGGGCATCGAGGAGGAAGGCGTCCTTACAGGAGGGCATCAGGAAGAGGCGCCCGGCGAACACCCCGTGCTCGATGGGTACGAGGAGCTCGCGGACGCGGCCTTCGATCTCGCCGAGCATGTGCTTGGCGAGGCTCGGCTCCTTGATGCCGAGCATCTCGGCGCCCAGGTGCCGGGTCAGGTGGCCCTGGGGGTCGAAGTCGATGACGCAGACACGGGCACCGGTCTCGGCGAGGGCCTGGGAGAGCCCGTTGCTGATGGCGCTCTTGCCCACGCCGCCTTTCTGGTTGCAGACCACGATCCGGCGCGCGCCCTCGGTGGACGGCCGCCGGCGGCCGGTGGGGGAGGGGTGGGTGTCGAGCCACAGCCGGATCGACTGCGCGACGCCCTGGTTGTACGGGACCTCGCGCACCCGGCAGTCGTCCTTGAAGTCCCCGTAGAGGCCGGTGGGGAGGTACGTGGAGAAGGAGGAGGCGCCCGAGGTGTCCACCGGCGTCGCCGCGGAGGCGTCCGCACGCCAGGCGTGGATGCCCTCGGTGACGGCGTCCTGGATGTCCACGCCCAACTGGGCAGCGCGGACCTTGAGTTCCTGCCGAAGGGAGGCAGGCAGCTTGGCAACTACCTTTTCCCTGACTTCCGGATCGTATGGAGCGGTCATGCGGGTACCTTACTAACCTTCGGAGGTGAAGGTGAAGCGCCACACCGAAACGTGTTGGCCCTATTTGGCATGAGTCGCCCGGGAAGCATGCTCGCTGCCTTGCTCACGGGGAGTGGCCGCACGCCTCGCAGAGCCCGTTTGGCATCAGCCCGTATGACTCTTCGGAAGGTGCAACCGGCGCGCCGTGACCCTGCGCCTGGGGTCAGGATTGCGCCGATCAGGGGAGCCTCCAGGGCGCCGGAGTCGACTCGGGACAGCAAGAAGGGGCTGAGCGCCCCGCTGTCGGCCTCTGCAGTGAAGGAACGTCACATCACACCGGCTCGATCGGGATCGGGGCTCTGAGGCCCCATTCTGAGGGTCGGTTTTGGGCAGTTCTGACGGAAAGCGCCACTTGGCCTCGGTTTCCAGTGAGGACATCGACTGCTGCGAGCCCGGCAGCTCGTCCGCACCTTCGCAGACGATGCCCACCGGATCAGGGCTCTTGTCCGTCGGCATCCCCGGACCGTTGATCCTCCCGGGCCTGCGCCTGGGGTCGGCTGCTCCTCAGCCCTGGCGGGCTTGCGGTGCCCCGCCGGGGTGGCAAGGCACGGTTGGCGACTGCTGGTTGGACTCGCCTTCAAGACTGGAAGCGTGGTTGGGCTGAGTGGGTGGTGCAGGTGGCCACTGATCGTGGTCCTTCGTCGAGCCCGCTGTCGGGGCTGACTTTCGGTGGTGCAGGTGGGGGGGAGCTCAGGGGACGCAGGAGGCGCGGGGGTCCGTGGGCTGATGTCAGGCGTGGGATGTGGAGCAGGAGCCATCCGTTGTTAGGGGGCAGACGGAGGGTCAGCTGGAGCTGAGCTCACCGAGAGCCGGAGCCTGCTGATGCCGTCGGTCACGTTGCTCTTTAATAAGAGGGCGCCGCCTGCGCATGCCCTCTGACCTGCAGGTTTGTCGGAGGGCATGTGTCCCCCAGGACACATTTGGTGCCCCGAGATGTATGGCTGGCGAGCACATTTCGCGGAAAAATCAAGCACCAGTTGATTTTCTGGAGGCCCCAACTGGCCGCGGATCGTCGCAGGTCAGAGAGTCGGGCAGAGGGGCGGCAGGGCGCTTCACTCGAACGCCGGAACCACCGAATGTGCCGCCATCGCGACACACATAAATCAAGGAGCCGTGGACTTTCGGCGCTTGAGCGCAAAATAAGTCCACGTAGCGTGTAGTTTTGGTGCCTGCGTCGAACAGGGCTCCATCCAGCGGCAACTTCCGGCGCGCCGACGCGCCAAAAGACAAGCACACGTTGATTTTTTGGATAGTCTCGGACCGCCTGAGTAACAAGGAGGTCCTGTGACATCTGATCCGCCCGCCCGTCGTCGACAGCGCGGGCCCCGGCCTGTCCCCGTTCCCACCGCCACGGGGAACGAAGCGGAGTACGGCGACATCCTGGCCGTCCTCGGCCAGCAGCTCGGGGAGACAGTGGCCAACGCCGCCGACCCCAGCGGCCGCCGCCGGCTCAAGGGAGTCACCTTCGAGTACGCGGCGGACCCGAAGGCCGTCCACGACATGGCCGGGGGCGCCGGATACAGCCTGGCCAGCAATTGGTTCACGCAGTTGCTGGCGCAGCTGGCCGTCGCGAACAGCATCACCAAGTCCCAGCTCTGCGTCTTCCTCTTCGTGGCCGGCGGGCAGGTGCCGGGGACCGGCATCACCCAGTACACGCAGCAGGAGATCACGGACGGACTGAACAAGATCGCCGCCCAGAAGGACGGCAAGATGATCACGCGCTCCACGGTGAACCGTGCCGTGCAGGCGTTGTGCGGTTACAACTGGGTGGAGAAGGCCGGCAACGGCCGGATCCAGATCAACGTGCGTCTCTGGTTCCACGGCAACAGCACGGCCCAGCACGAGGTGCTCGCAGAGATCGCCGAGAAGCACGAACACGACCCCGAGGCGTTCCCGTACGCGATGGGGCCGGAAGAGGCCCATCAGGAGGAGCTGGACCTCGACTTCGGGGTCGAGGAAAGCTTTGGTGGAAGGAAACGAACCGGGTGATAGCGCTGCCAGGCCAGTACACAGGCGACCGTTCACGAGGAAGGCTGTCCTCCCATGGCTAACGTCATGTCTCCGATCGTCGCGGAGCGCATCTGGGCCCTGCCGCTGTCAGGGTCCGCCGTCAAGTTCCTCCAGTACCTCGTCTCGCGCAGCGACTTCGGGGGAACGCTGCCGGTCCGGCAGAAGGACATGGCGGCCGAGTACGGGGTCACGCCCCAGGCAGTCAGCGGTCTCATGGCCCCGCTGTGCGACCTGAACATCGTGCTGCGGCCGCGCAGCGAGGAGCGGACGGGCAACTCGTACCGGCTCCACCCGCTCGCGGCGAAGTACGAGACCCCGGAGGACATGGAGGCGGCGTTCCGCGCCGCCCTCGCCCGCATCCAGGTGGGGGACCTGCCCAACCTGAAGCTGCCGACCTACCACCAGGCGCCGCCGACCCCGACGGGCCGGCCGAAGCTCCAGGTGGCCTGAGCTCGACAGGCGCCGGAAAAGACTTGAGGCCCTCCACCGTGGTGGAGGGCCTCAAGCGCCTGAGTAACTTGGTGCCCCCACTATATCCGGCGGGCACCGGGTCCGGACAGTTGGATTGCGGCGCGGATGGCGGGCGTGTCCGGCTACGCAGGCGTTCCGCGGGTGAACGTGAAGGTCAGGCTCGACGAGCCCGCGAGTTCTCCGCCGGAGCCCAGCAGGGAGATTTGGCCCTTCGCGCTGACCTCGGCGCTGATGGTGACCTCGTTGAGTTGGAAGTCCCCGCAGCCGGCGGGCAGGGCTTCGATGACCGATCGCATCGAGTCGAGGAAGCCGCTGACCCGCTCCTGGAACACCTCGACGGGGACCTCGGCCCGCCCGAGCCGCCATTCCTGGGAGCGCCGGAACAGGGAGCGGTCGTCGCCGTCCTCCAGGCCGAGGACCCGGATCACCTCGGTGTCGTCGGGCTTCTGCTCGTCAGTGCGCGGGGACCCGGTTCGCTGGGACATGGGCATCTGTGTTCTCCGTCGGTTCGGTGCGGACATGGAGTTGGGGATCCGCGTAGGCGGCGTAGGCGATGCCGAGCGGGTTCCCGTACGTGTGCAGCAGGCTGTTGCGGGCTTCGA
Source organism: Streptomyces sp. NPDC059874 (assembly GCF_042731135.1). NCBI lineage: Bacteria > Bacillati > Actinomycetota > Actinomycetes > Kitasatosporales > Streptomycetaceae > Streptomyces > Streptomyces sp. NPDC059874. The sequence continues at coordinate 21,325 of NZ_JBHWJY010000016.1, read as the reverse complement.
ACACCGAGCGGCCGAGGGGGAGGCGACGGAGCAGGAAGCGCTCGTACAGGGCCTCGGAGAAGGCCGCCGCCACCTCGTCCGGCACCTCGATCTCGCTGCCGATGAAGCCCCGGTTCCCGTTCGTCAGGAAGAGGTGGGGGAACGACAGGGAGCTGGTCGCGTGCATGCGGGCCGACCCGCAGGCATTCATGACCACGAGCGGCATCTCGTGGCCGGCCTGACCGGGCCGGGACTTCAGCGCGACCAGGTCCTCCGCGATGGTGCCGAGCTTCACCCGGAGGTCCTTGCCGCCGCCGTGCAGCTCGATCTCGTTGTCGAGGGGGCTGTCGAGCGTCGCGTAGCAGTGGCAGGCGAAGTGCTGGACCTGGTCGGGCACGGCGCGGAGCTCGCCGGCGAGCGAGCGCCGGGGGTCGAAGATCTGCTCCGCCAGGGTGGCCGCCCCGCTGTCGCCGTCGGGGTAGGGGCCGTCGACCTCCACCCGGTCCGCCGCCGAGGAGGTCAGCCAGTCCAGTTCGCGCCGGGCCCCGTCGAGTTGCTCGTGCTGGAGGAAGCGCAGGGGCAGCCTCCCGCCCGGTGCGGTCCGCAGGGACAGTCCCGTGGGGACCGGGGCGGGCAGCATCGTCCGCTTGACCACGCAGGAGAAGCCGACCAGGTTGCGGCATTCGGCGATGAGCTCCGCGCGGTCGGCCGGCGCGGCCGGGTACATCCGGTGGAGGGGGAGCAGTTCGAGCGGGAGGAAGCAGTCGCGGTCGCCTACGCACTCCACCAGCGGGGGCGGCAGGGCGGGGTTGCGGGCGAGGGGCAGCGCGCTGTTCCAGAAGGTCTGGAGGCCCTGGATGACTCCGGTCTCAAGGCCGAACAGGAGGAAGACGAGCCCCCGGCCGATGCGGTGCAGCACGTCGAACACCTCGGGGACGTCCTCGTCGTCCACGGTCAGGCCCGGCAGTACGTCCTTGAGTCCCAGCAGGCCGGCGTCGAGTCGGCGGCGGGCCACGTCCATGACCCCCGGCTGGGGCAGGGTCATCCGCAGTGGTGGGGTTCCGTTGCGGGCGTGGAAGGCGACCTGGGTGGTCCGCACGGTGCGGTGCACGCGGACGGTGACGTCGGCGGGCCGGCTTCCCGTCATCCGGAGACCTGCCTGCGGGAGCGCTCGGGCGGCTCTTCGGAGGCGTCCTCGGGGGCTTCTTCGTACGGTTCTTCGGGGAACTCTTCGTACGGTTCTTCCGGGAGCTCGGCGGGGGAGTCCGGGGTGCCGGAGGCCCGGACCGCGATGGAGACGGCGATCACCTGGACGAGCCGGCCGGACTGGTAGAGCTGGAACCACACCTCGTGCAGCCCTTCCTCCTCCGGTAGCGGGAAGCGGAAGACCGTCTGCGCCTCCCGCTCGGTCCGCAGGGTCCGCCGGTGGGGGCTGGGAGCGAGCGTCGGGCTGTCGACCAGGGCCTCGAAGTCGGCGGCGGGCACGTCCCGGCCCCCCTCGATGTGCACGGGCTCCAGGGCGAAGAACTGCCGCTCGGGCGAAGTCTGCTGGGTGGATCCCGCGTCCCGGCCCCGAGGGTCGCGCACCACGAAGAGAACGAGGCCGAGGCGCTGCCCGGGGGATGCCACGATGGTCGTACCGTGCGCGGCCCCGCCCGTCGCACCGGTGCCCGGAGTCACGCCCGCTCTGAGTTCCTGGCCGGCGTCGAGCTGGAGGGCGAAGTAGCCGGTGAAGTTCGCGAGCGGCGGCCCGGTGACGGCCTCCTCGACGCTCTGCCGCAATGCCTGCCGGAGCTCACGAGTCGAGTTCCCGTGCAGGTCGGTCACCGTGCGTCCAAGACGCTGGCCGACCGATACCGAGGTGTGCCGCGCGACCTCCTCGGCGAGCCTGGCCAGGTCCTTCTTGTCGAGCCGGCCGGAAGTGAGCCGCTGGGCCAGGGCCTCGTGCTCGCTGCGCAGGGCGGCGCGGACCTCGCGGAGCACCCGCTCGGACACCTCGGACACCAGAGCTTCGCGGCTCCCGCCCGACACCTCGACGGCCGTGGTGGTCTGCTGGGGCTCGGGCTGCGGGGTGGCGGTCGGTGCGGCGCCGGTCCAGGCGAGCGGCCGATCGTAATCTCCCTGCCCCTGCAGCACGTCGCCGAGCCCGAGGAGCTCGGCGTGGTTGTGGGGCAGGGGCAGCCGTAGAGCCTCGGCCAGGTCGAAGCGGTACACCTCCACCGCGTTCACGCGGTGCTCGTACGCCTCCACGACCCGCCGCCGCCCCAGCGCGAGCGCGGCCAGGGCGATCAGGAGCGGGCCGATGACGAGCACGGCCAGGGAGGCGCCGTCCGGCTGGGGCCGGGCGACGACCCCCGCAGTGAACGCCCAGACCAAACCGGTGCAGACGGCGCTGGCGGCAGTGACGCGCAGCAGTGCGACATCCCGGCCGTGGCGGCGGGCCTCGCGTCGCACCTGGGGCGGGGCGACGAGCTCGATCCTCGGCCACACTCGGTCGACCACCAGGCCGGTGGCGAACGCCGCGTCGACGACGGTGTCGTCGCAGGCGGCGGGGCAGAGCGGACGTACCAGGGAGCCGGAGGCCCGCGGCAGGGTGGGATTGAGGCGGAACTCCGTCCTGAGCTCCATCTGGACGCGTCGCGAGCGTGCCTGTCGGTCCTGGCCGATCTCCCAGTCCAGCCGCGCCCGGTGCCTCTCCAGGGCCTCCAGTTCCCGCTCGTACATGTCCCGGTCGCCCGGTAGACGCGCGCGCCGCGCCTCCTCCCGCAGGGCAAGCTCGCGATCCCGCAGCCGCTGCTGCTCGTACCACGCATCACTCCGATGGCGCGGGTCGTCGTGCGGGAACTCCAGCCGCCGCACGCGCGCGGCTGCCTTTTGCGCGAGGCCCGGCGTGCACCCGGGGCGCAGCCAGCCGAGGAGCAGCGCCTGGAGCGCCATCAGCATCGCGGCGGCGACCGTCAGTTCGGCCAACCCGACGAGCAGTCCGGCCGGGCTGGTGACCGGCCGGTGCTCCGTGCCGTCGAGCGCCGCCCAGCCGAGGGACCCCAGCGGTATGAGGAGGCCCGTGGCGCGAGCCCACAACGGGACCACGGCTCCCGGCGGAGGTCCGGAGGGCTCGGTGACCTCCCTCTGCGGGGTTCTGCGCCGGACGGCTGGGACGGACCAGTCGTTCAGGACCCACAGGACGCCGAGCGTCCCGCCCAGCCCGAGCCCACCGACGATCCAGGCGGGGGCGGTACGGCCCTCGCCGGCGAGGCTGGCCACCACCAGGAGCAGTGTCGCCGTGAAGGCCAGGGCCAGTAACCAGCCGGGACGGCCGGACAGGCCGTTCGCGACGCGCAACCGGAAGGTGACCACGATCAGGGCGGTGGCGGGCCCCGCCAGCAGCCAGGTCCGCTGCGGGCTGTCGCCCGCCACCAGGTGGAGGGCGAGCCAGCCGAGGCACGCGGCGGACAGGACGACACCGGCCACGACCACGACCCTCTCGTGGTCCCTCATCTCGTTGCGCCGGATGACCAGCCCCGTGAACGGCACCACGAGCAGCACCGCAACCGCGCCGACGAGCCACGCCTGCCCGGTCCGACCGTCGAGGGCGAGGGCGAACGCGAGCCAGGTGAGGCCGGCCTCCGACAGCGCCGTCAGGGCTCCGACGATCAGACCCTTGGAGACGGACGAGGCGGCTGAGGCGCTCAGCGTTCGCCAGAGAGACCACACCCCGTACCCCAAGGTCGTGACGCCCAGGGCGGCGACCATCAGACCGAGGGCGAGCGCTCCGGCATCGCCGCCCCGCAAAGCCTGTGAGAGCAGGCGAACAGCGAGCCCGGCACTACCCACCGCCGCGGCCAGGGCCGTGAAGGCGAGGGTGACGTTCCGTTGTTTCGGCTTCGAGGCCACCTTTTCCCCCAACCCCCGTCAGGCGTCGCCCCACTGGCTCTTCTGCAAGACCAATCGGGTCAACCGTGTTGCCAGTATGAGTGGTTGGTGGATCGTCGGCAGGAAGATCGTCAGACCTCCCCCCCACCTTCCGCTCCCGGGCGGCGGGGTCAAAGGTCTATTGAGCGGCCTGTGCCGGGCCCGGGGCGTGTCCGGCCACCGGTGTCATCTCCGAGCCCGGCAGGGTGGCCCCGGGATGGCCGACGGCCGACGGGCACGACCGGGTTCCAGGGGGAGGGCACGCCGTCCATCCGGCTGTCGTGGTCCTCCCCGCCCTCCCCGGAGACGCGCAGCAGGATGCCGCGCACGGCGCGGAGGGCGTACGTCCCGCCATAGACGACGTGCTGCCGGCTGTACCCCGGCTTCAGGGCAACGGACCGCACGGGGTGCCCGGCCTCCCAGGGCAGGGGCCGCTCCAGCGCGACGGCGTCCACGCGCTCCCGCGTGGGCAGGCCGGCGCCTGCTGCGCACTGAACAGCTCGACTGCCCGTCACTGTTGCGGAGTACGGCAGTTGGGCACTGTATGCGCCGATCGCCGCAGTCCGCGCCGTGCCGGTCCGGTCGGCTGGTAGGCATGACGGAATTGCCGGATTCGGTGAAAGTACTCACGAACGCCTCTCGGCCCGCCTACAGTCCCAGTTCACGGACCGTGCTCCCCGCGCACGCGGGGATGACCCCCGGTCATGGGCCTACGTCGACGACGTGCTGTCCTGCTCCCCGCCCACGCGGGGATGACCCCATCAGCGTCTGTTCCCCGAAGAGATTCACTAGCTGCTCCCCGCGCAGGCGGGGATGACCCCGAGGCCGCGGACGGGTTCACAATCGTCCACTCCTGCTCCTCCCGCACGCGGGGATGACCCCAACGGCAACTACCGCCGAGCCCTTGAGTTCCTCTGCTCCCCGCGCGCGCGGGGATGACCCCCAGCGGACAAACGGCTTGAGGTCCGTGTGCACCTGCTCCCCGCGCATGCGGGGACGACCCCTGGAGCGTGGGCACCGCGTACGCGCTCAACCGGGCACTCCCTGCGCATCGGCCTTGCCTCCATCGGCCCGAAGAGGGGCAAGTACGCCATCGCTATCGCCGACCAGGGAGGCTGGGACCGGCTCTCCCGCTCGATGCTCTGCTACATGCAGCATGAGGACGGCTGGGACGATAACGCCTGTGCCGGGCTCGCCTGACCGAGCCTCGGAAGATTACAGATCAGCCAAGGTCGGACCTGCCCCATGTACACGGTTGCGTCCGAGGGTCGGCTGAGGCGCTACGAGATCCGCTCTCCGCGTGATGCGCGTATGGCGGGAGCCATGCTGGTGCAGTGGAACAGCGTCCGGAGGTCGGTCGAGCCGGGATCCCCCCGTCCAGCGTGCACGGGATGCGCCGTACAGCCTCTGGTTCATCTGCTCCCACGTGCGAGGCGCCGGCGAGGGCCGAGCGGCGTTCGTCGCCCGCACTGGACGTGTCACGCCTGGGGTAGCCGGACGGATCGGCCAAGCGTTAACCCCCTTGCATGCTAGACATCGCAATCCGGCACTAGCGTGGGCCATGCTGGGGCACGATGAACCATCACCTGGGACAAACTGTCGGATGTTGCTCTGCCGGGCTATCGGTGCGGGGGAAGTTGTCCTGTGAGTACTGGCAGTACTCACAGGACGCAACGGTTGTCGATCCCGTACGTTTCTCAACAACGGGACGCCCACCGGGCGGAGTTCGAAGGAGCAGCATGGGAAGCAGCCCTACACCGCAGTACGTCGACGACCCTCAGATCACGCGGGCACGGATCGCGGAACTGGCCGACGTCACGCGGCCGACCGTGACCGTCTGGGAGCGACGGTCCCCGGACTTCCCCACGCCCAGGAAAGCGGGAGGGACGGACTACTTCCTCCAGTCGGACGTCGTGAGCTGGCTCGACGGCCGCCGCGTTCCGCTGCACCTGCGGAGGCCGGAGGAGGGCGAAGGGACTACGTACGGCCATCGGGCACGAGGCTCGCTGACCCAGGGCGAGAAGGGAACGCATCTCCCCGTCACCGACGCCCGGGAGCCGCAGGACCGGCCGGCGCAGCGGGCGACCGTACCGGCGAACCGACAGCTGGTGCGCAAGCTCATGGGACCGCTGGCCGATCAGGCGCGCGGTTCGGGATCGATGGTGAACTACCTGCACCTGCTCCTTGCGCTCCACTTCCTGCGGACCATGTCCGGCGAACGCTGGACCGAGGTCCGGGCCAAGGCGGCTGCGATCGAAGCCTCCGGGGGAGCGGGCAGCGAGCTGCTGGACCACATCGGCCGTGAAGTGGACGCCGAGGTGAAGCGGCTGGGAATGCTGCCCCACTTCACGGATTCGCTGGCCGATCTGACCCCCAGGAACGCGGGAGTCCTCACCGCAGTCATCGGCCTGGTGGGCAAGCTCGACGGGGACGACGCCTTTGAGTTGATCATCGATGAGTACGAGGCGCACGGACGGCTGCGCAGCCGTGAGTTCTTCACGCCGAAGGGTGTGGTGAGGCTGATGGCAGGCCTGGCGGCCGGCTCCTGCAGCCGGGCTCCCCGCACCGCCTACGATCCGTACGTTCGCGGTGGGGAGTGTCTCGTGGCGGGGCTCGCGCTCTCGGAGCTGCTTCGTCTGCGCGATCCCAACCGCGAGCCGCTCAAGGTGTTCGGACAGACGACCGTCCCCGCCGCGGGGCGCCTCGCGAGCCTCAACCTGGCACTGCGCGGTGTAAGGGCCGGCGTGCGTCTGGAGCGCAACGAGCCATGGGCCAGTGGCCTGGACACCACCGGACGGGCCGACTTCGTCCTCACCAACCCGCCGTTCAACATGAAGGACTCGACGGGGCAGGCCCGCCGTACCGGAACGTGGGCCTACGGCGCGCCCCCGCTGGACAACGACAACTTCGCCTACGTCCAGCACGTACTCGCCTCCCTCCGGGAAGGCGGGCGGGCCGTGATGGTGATGCCCACCAAGGCGGGCAACTCGGGCAGCGCCGCCGAGACGGCCATCCGCAAGGCCATGGTGAGCGCGGGGGTCGTGGAGTGCGTGATCGCGCTGCCCGCCAGGCTGTTCAGCGGCACCGCGGTCCCCGTGTCCGTGTGGCTGCTGCGTCACCCGAGCGAGCCGTGCGAACAGGTGCTCTTCTTGGACGCGCGCCGGCTCGGCACCAAGAAGGGGCCGCGGACCGTCCTGGAGGAGCACGAAGCCCGTGCACTCCTCGACATGTACAGGGCCCACAACGGCTCGCCGCGCCGGTATCCCGAGGACGTTCCGGAGCCGCCGAGGAACGTACCGAGCGCGCTGGTGGACCGTCAGACACTGCTCCGCGGAGCCTGCTCACTCAGTCCCGTGGACCACGTCCGCCCGGCAGGGCGCGGGGACGAGAGCCCGGACGAGCAGTCCCCGTCCGGAGCGGACACGCCGGAGCTGGCCTGGGACGAAGTGGCGTGGCTGAAGGACCGCAGCGCGGACGCGGACGAACACGCGGACTCCTTGCGCAGGGAGATCGCCCTGGGTGAGCCGAGCGGAGCGGCCTGGCGTACGGCGCAGCTCGCCGTCCTTTGCGAGATCAAGGCCGGCCCCTCGTTCTCACAGTTGCGTCCGAAGGACCGTGGTCCCGCAGGTGTCGTGCCGGTGGTGTTCCCGAGGCATCTCCGGGAAGGGCGCATCACCGACCCGGGGGAGGAACGCATCTCCTGGGAGCTCGCCGTACGGCTCGCGCACTTCGAGCTCGAGGCCGGGGACATCGTGTGCGTACGTGCAGGCAAGCCGGGCCCGCCGGCGATCGTACGGGCCGACCAGGTGGGCTGGCTGCCGAGCGGGAACCTGACTCGCCTGCGCGTACGCAAGGACGCCGAGGTCGATCCCGACTACCTCCTCGCCTGGATGAGCCGCCCGGATGTGCTCGCCTGGGTCGAGGACCGGTCGGCCGCCACCGCGGCATCGTCGATCAGTACCGGGACACTCGGCCGCCTGGAGGTGAGGCTTCCTCCGCTGCTCGAGCAGCGCCGTATCGCCGAGCTGCTGGCGGTCCTGGAAGCACAGGCCCGCGCACACGCGGAACTGGCGGCCGCCGTAACCAGGGCGCGCGGCCTGCTGGCTGAGCAGTTCCTGAACCCGATGCCGGTGTCGACCTGACCCTGACCCTGACCCTGACCTGACCCTGCCTGTTCCGTTGCGTCTTCCCCCGTTCATCTCCGTTCCGCCAAACCGTCCGAAAGGGACACTTCCGTGACCGCCTCCGAAGACCCCACAGCCACGCCCACGGCCATGCCCCCGGCCACCACCACAGACATTCACGCGGCGTGCGCCCAGCCCGTCTGGGCGCTCTGGTTGCTGAGCATGATCCTCTTCTCTCTGGTCATCGCGTTGTCCGCCGGCCTCGTGGAGAGCCTGGCGGGCGCCGGTCTCCCGGAGGTCCTCCGCTCCGGCGGAACCGGCTTCGCCACAGCGGTGGGATTGTGCCTGGTAGCCGTGCCCGCGGTCCGGGAGCTCAGGAAGCGGCGATAGCGACACTTGCATGCTGCGGGCGCGGGTGATCCAGCCGCTGCCTCCGCCAGGCCGCTGGTACCCACGCGGCGTGGCTCGGCGGGCGTCCGCGAACGGAGTCACGGCTCCTAGGTAGATATGGGTAAGTTGCCGGGTTCGGTGAAAGTACTCGAGAACAGCGCGCTGCCCGCATAGAGTCCCAGGTCGGAAAGCCTGCTCCCCGCGCACGCGGGGATGAACCCGGGGTCAAACCGAAAGGATCACCTATGTATGGCTGCTCCCCGCGCACGCGGGGATGAACCCACCCCCGTCGAGATCACCATCGGCCTCGGCACCTGCTCCCCGCGTACGCGGGGATGAACCCGGGTTCTGCCCGGCGATTTGCGCACCGCGCACCTGCTCCCCGTGCACGCGGGGATGAACCCGTGGCAAACGGGGTGGTCTTCGTAATGGGACCGTGCTCCCCGCGCACGCGGGGATGAACCCACACAGGGGATGGAGGTCGACGCAAGCGGCTGCTGCTCCCTGCGCATGCGGGGATACCCCCGTCGAGCTGCCGCTCACTGGAATCTGCGCCGATGCACCAGGCATGCCGGAATGCCGCAGAGAGTTGAACAGCCGGCCCCAGCGCCTCGAGGCACACCCCGAGGCGCTACCCGTCCCTCGTCGCCCGCCGCCGGCGGGGGTGGACCGTGGCTTCCGAGGTGTGCGGAGTCGTGACGACCGAGTCTGCGGGGACGGCTCGTGCGGCGAGGGTGACGCCGCTGTGGATCAGGGTGCGGCGGCCGATGGCCGTGCCGGGGCCGAGACTCAGGGTGTTGCCGGTCTGGACGTGGTCGCCGATGAGGGCGCCGAATCGGGTGGTGCCGCAGCGGTAGATGCCGTGCGGGGTACGGGTGATCACCTCGCGGTCCGGCCTGCGCATGTCGCCGCTCATGTGGATCGCGGCCACCGTGACCCCGGCTGACAGGTGTGCGCCGGCGCCGACGAGCGTGCGGTTGACGCCGATGCGGTGTCCGAGGACGGCGCCTTCGCCGACGTACGAGGCCGTCACCTCGCAGTTGAAGCCGACCTGAGCCCCGGCGCCCAGTACGGAGCCCTTGCGGACCGTCGAGAACTCCCACACGCGTGCCCCCGGGCCGACGATCACATCGTCCCCGACGATCGCCCGGGGGTGGATGAAGGCGGTCGGGTGGATGCGTCCGCCCTCGCCCAGGCGGGCCAGCGCCGCCCGGTGCAATGACTCCCAGTCGGAGAGGAAGGCCGCGAGGTCGTACGTCTCCAGGCCGGCGTAGGGAGTGGCGGCGAGCGAGGCGTCGTTCGTGGGGGCGGTGATGTAGTCGCCGAGGAGGATTGGGTTCCGGTTCCGGTTGCGACTCGGGGGCGGGGGCGGGGGCGGGTTCGGGGGCGGGGTGGGCATGAGCCTGCCTTTCGGGGACGGGGCCCGGCAGCCGGCGGCGGTAGGCTCGCCGTTCACCTGGGCGCTGGAAGGAAGTGGTGGATGGTGTCCCGACCGCGGGTGGGCGTGGCCGTGCTGACGATGGGCGACCGGATGCCCGAGCTGCGGGCCTTGCTGGACTCCGTCGCCAAGCAGGACGAGGCAGCCGCACGGATCGTCGTCGTCGGCAACGGATGCGCCCTGCCAGACCTGCCGGACGGCGTCACAGGGGTGGAGCTCGCCGAGAACCTCGGCGTCTCCGGCGGGCGGAACGTCGCCTGGCGGCGGCTGCGGGAGTTCGGGGACGTCGACGTCCTGGTGGACCTCGATGACGACGGCCTGCTCGTCGATGCCGACGTGGTGGTGCGGATCGCCGACCTGTACGAGGCGGGGGAGGGGCGGCTCGGCATCGTCAGCTTCCGGATTGCCGACGAGGCCGGGGAGACGCAGCGGCGGCACATCCCGCGGCTGCGGGCGAAGGACCCGATGCGGCGCGGGCTGGTCACCACGTTCCTCGGGGGCGGCCATGCCCTGTCGATGCCGATGCTGGAGAGGACGGGCGGCTGGCCGGACGAGTTCTTCTTCACCCACGAGGAAACGGACCTCGCCTGGCGTGCGCTCGACGCCGGCTGGGACATCCTCTACGAGCCCCGGCTCGTGCTCCAGCACCCCAAAACCTCTCCCGCCCGGCACGCGGTCTACTACCGGATGACCGCCCGCAACCGGGTCTGGCTCGCCAAGCGCCACCTGCCCGCCCCCCTCGTGCCCGTCTACCTCGGCGTGTGGACCGCGCTGACCGTGGCCAGGACGGGGTCGGTGACCGGGCTGCGCGCCTGGTTCGGTGGTTTCGCCGAGGGGGTACGGACCAGCGCCGGCCCCCGTCGGCCGATGCGGTGGAGCACCGTCGTACGGATGGCTCGGCTGGGTCGGCCGCCCATCGTCTAGGCCTGCGCCAGCCAGCCGGGGGCTGCCTGCGGGGAGTTCTGCAGCCACGCCACATAGCGGGCCACCCCGTCGGCGACGGTCACCTTCGGCTTCCAGCCCAGGATGTTCTCCATGCGGCGCACCGAGGCGTAGCCGCCGAGCGGGTCCCCGGCCGGCAGCGGCGTCTCCAGCAGCGGCGTGCCCGGGTAGTGCGCGCGGACCAGGTCGGCGACCTGGCGGATGCTGGTGGCCACCCCGGTGCCGAGGTTGACGGTCTCGGTGTGCGCCCGCGGGGATGCCAGCGCGCGCAGCGTACCTTCGGCGATGTCGTCGACGTGGGTCAGGTCGCGGACCTGGCGGCCGCCACCGTTCAGGTGCAGCGGCAGCCCGAGCGAGGCGCGGGCGGCGAACCAGGCCACCACCCACGAGTGGCTGTTCGGCTTGACGGTCTGGGGCTCCCCGTAGACGGAGAAGTACCGGACGATGCTGTACGAGATGCCGACCTGCCCGAGGACGAGCGCGGTCTGTTCCTCGCCCCACGCCTTGGTGTTCCCGTACACCGACACCGGCCGCATCCGGTCGCCCTCGTGGAACTGGGGTGGGATCCGCCCGTGGACCGCCTCCAGGAGTTGGCGCATGGTCAGCAGCTCCTGGCTGTGGGCCTCCTCGGGGCTGCCGTCGCCGTAGACGCTGGCGGAGGACACGAACACCATCCGCCGGATCCGGGGACTGGCGGCCACGGCGTCCAGCACGGCCTGGGTGCCCGCGATGTTCGTGTCGATGGCGGCGAGCGGCTCGCGCGTGCAGGCCGCCACGTCCGCGAGGGCGGCCGCGTGGACGACGTAGTCGCACTCGGCGACGAGTTTGCGCACGAGCGGTGCGTCGCGGACGTCGCCGCAGACCACGTCGGGGTCGGTGGGGTCGACGCCGAACACGTCGGTGTAGACGTGCGGCGGGTAGGCGTTCATGCTGCACAGCGAGATGGGGCGGGCGCCGAGCGCGCGCAGCCGGGCGGTGATGCGCGAGCCGATGAGTCCCGCGCCGCCGGTCACCAGGACGGTGGAGCCGGTCAGGGCGGCGAGGGGGGAGCGGTCGTACACGATGCCTCCGTGCGGTGTCGGGCGGCGGCGGTCCAGGCGGGACCGTCGCGCCGTTCGGTTTGGGGGTGTCAGCAGCGGGGTGGGGAGCTCCGACCCCGGGGCCGGCGGTTGTCCTCCGGGTCGGGGTCCGGGTCGGATCGGCTCAGGTGGCCGCGACGGGCTGGACGTTGGCCACGGCGGTCGCCAGCTCGATGCCGCCGGCCTTGGGGCGGATGTAGGCGCGGCGGGTCCAGCGCGGGCCCGCGTGGGTGGCGACTTCCTCCAGGACGACGGCCATCAGCAGCCCCTCGGTGCCGGAAGCGACGTCGCGGACCAGGCGGCCCAGCAGCGGATGCGCTTGATGGCCGAAGCCGATGTCGGCAGGCGCGTTCATCGCCGGTGGTCCCCGGCGCTGGTGCCGGTTCCGTTCCGGCCGACGGGTTGCTGGGTGACGGTGGTGGTGGGGCCGAAGCCGTTCAGGAAGCGGGCGAGGCCCCGGTCGGCGCGGGCCAGGAGGCCGGGCGAGGGGGCGCCGTACGGCAAGCGGACGCAGGCCTCGGGGCCGGCCGTCGTCTCCGTGGTGTGGTCGGTGTCGTCCGCCGGGCCGTTCACTGTCACTGCCGGCCTCCTCCTCGCATCGGCTGACGGTCGGCCAACACGGCCTGTGCCCCGCCGTCGGACTTCGGCGGGTGCTTGCATTCAGTGAACATGCGGTCACGCAGTGCCGGTACGGTGAGGGTCCCGGGAACCCGTTCAATCCGTTCAAGATCGCTCCAGGGGGCCGAAGATGACGGAGAGCCGGACACCGAACGCGGAGCTGGCCGCCGTCATCGCCGAGGCTGGAGTCACGTACTACGCGCTCGCGCGGGAGATCCGGGCGGTGGCGGCCGAGGCAGGGGAGGCGCTGGGCACCGCGCCGTCGGCCATCGCCTACTGGGTCGCCGGAGGGACACCGAGCGGTCGGACCCGCTCATACATCGCCGAGGCTCTGTCGAGAAAGATCAAGCGGAAGGTGACGGTCGCCGAAGTCGGTCTAGGCTGCGCAGGCATCGGGGAGGCGCTGAGCGCGGACCCCCTGGCCACTGCCGCCGACCTCGGGAGATCAGTGATGCTCCGCCGCAGGGAATTCCTCAATGCCGCCTTCGCCACGGCTGCCGTCGGTCTCCCCCTGGCCTACGACCACGAGGTGGTGGCCGCCACGTTCAAGGCGGCCGGGAACGGCGGGGCCGTCGGCGCGGAGGAGGTCGCCGTCGTCCGTCAACTCACCGAGATGTTCCGGAGCGCGGACGACAAGCTCGGCGGCGGCCACGGCCTGACCACGGTCACCGCCTACCTCACCGACACCGTCACCCCCATGCTCCGGGCCCGGTTCCCGTCGGAGGCGGTACGCGCGGACGCCTTCGGGGCGGCCGCGCAGTTGGCTTGCCTGGTCGGCTGGAAGCACCACGATCTCGGACGTGATGGCGCGGCCCAGCAGTACTACCTGCTCGGATATCAACTGGCTTGCGAATGCGACCCGGCCGGCCACGGCGCGTGGCTCATGCGGGCGATGACGCACCAGGCCCTCGACCTCGGCCAGCCGGGTTCGTGCGCGGAGCTCGGGGAGGAGGCGCTGCGCCGGGCGTCGGGCAAGGTCGACCGGCAGACCGAGGCGCTTCTCCTGGTCACGTGCGCCAGGGCGTACGGGACCGTCGGGGAACGCGGGAAGGCGGCAGGGGCGCTGCTGGCTGCCGAGGACGCGCTGTCGGACACGCGCGATCCGGTGCCGTCGTACGCCGCCGCGTCCGGGCCCGTTGCGGCGACCGTCGCCTCGCACACGGGCAGGACGCTGACCGCCATGAAGGACTACTCCGCGGCCGAACGGCACTACCGCACGGCGATGGTGGCCCGTACGCCGGGCACGTACCAGCGCGGACACGCCCTGACCATGGTCAACCTCGGGAAGTCGGTCGCCGCACAGCACCGCCACGAGGAGGCCGTCGGGCTGTGGAACCGCTCGCTCGACTTCATGGACGGCGTGGCTTCCGACCGGAGCCGGAAGGAAGTCCGGTCCATCCGTACGGTGGCGGCCGGCTACCGCAGGCGCGGCGTGCTCGGAGCGGCGAGCCTGGAACAGCGCGCCACCGAACTCCTGCGAGCCCGGGCATGAACGCCAGGGTGGGTGTGGTGGTTCTGACCATGGGGGACCGGGATCCGGAACTCCGCGCGCTGCTCGACTCGGTGGCGGCGCAGGAGGGCGAGGCGGCGACGGTCGTGGTCCTCGGCCAGGGCGTGAAGCCGGGTCCGCTTCCGGACGGGGTGGAGGCCGTCGAGCTGCCGGAGAACCTCGGCATCCCCGGCGGCCGGAACGCGGGCGTGCGGTGGCTGCGCGAGCACGGCGGCGTGGACATCGTCCTGGTCCTGGACGACGACGGCCTGTTGCCCCGGACCGACAGCCTGCGGCTCGTCCGGGAAGCCTTCGCCGAGAACCCGCGACTCGGGGTGGTGAGCTTCCGGATCGTCGACGAGGAGGGCCTCACCCAGCGCCGCCACGTACCCCGCCTTGGCGGCGCGGATCCGGCGCAGTCGGGGCCGGTCACCACGTTCCTCGGCGGTGCCCACGCGATCCGGATGACTGTGATCGACCAGGTCGGTGACTTCCCGGCGGAGTTCTTCTACGCGCACGAGGAGACGGACTTCGCGTGGCGGGCGCTGGACGCGGGATGGGAGATCGACTACCGGGCGGACCTGCTCCTCCGCCACCCGCGTACCCAGGCGTCCCGGCACGCGGTCTACTACCGCAACACCGGCCGCAACCGCGTCTGGCTGGCCAAGCGCCACCTGCCCGCCGTGCTGGTGCCCGTGTACCTCGCCACGTGGGCGGCGTACACGGTGGCACAGCGGCCACCGCTGCACGGGCTCAGGTCGTGGTGGGCCGGCTTCTTCGAAGGCGTCCGCGTCCCGTGCCCGCCACGGCGGCCCATGCGGTGGCGGACGGTGTGGCGGATGACGAGGCTGGGCAGGCCGCCGGTCATCTGAACCGCTGCGTGGCGCTGTCCGCGTCGTCTTCGGCGTGTGGGCGGCTGCGGGCGCTGCGGTTGCCCCGGGCCGCCTCGCGGCGAGGCCCCGCGCTACCGGGTTTGCGGCCCATGCCCGAATCTGCAGAAGTGGCAGGTCCGAGCTTGCTTCCTGCACTGGCGGGGATGAACCCTGGACGGCACAGGGGACGCCCTGGACCCTGGCCTGCTCCCCCGTTGCGGGGGATGAACCGTGGATGGGCGGAGGGGTGGCTACGATCCTGTTCTGCCTCCCGCTTCGGCGGGGATGAACCCCAGGTGCAGCTCACGCGAGTGGAATGCGCCCGCTGCTCCCCGCCCGAGCGGGGATGACCCCAAGGCACTCGGCTATGTGGACGGTGGTGGTGTGTGCTTCCCGCCCGCGCGGGGATGAACCCTTCGACGGCCTCGGTGCCCGCGCCGGGTTCGACTGCTCCCCGCGCCCGCGGGGATGACTCCAGGTCGTAGAGCGGGGCGGCATAGTCCGATCGCCGCTCGCCCGCACCGCGGGGATGCTCTCCACTGGCAGCTCGCCATCGAGGCGCACGCGGCCTGCTTCCCGCACCTGCGGGGATGAACCCGACTTCGCGCTCAACAACTGTTGGGCTGCTGGCTCCTCCCCGCGCCCGCGGGGATGACCCCACGAGGAGGTCGGTGGTGACGTCCGTGCCGGCCTGCTCCCGCACCCGCGGGGATGACTCTCACAACGTGACCGGCATCGGCATACAGATCGCCTACCCCCGCACGCGGGGGATGATCCCGACAACAACTCGCGCCTGGACGCGTACCCGGCCTGCTCCCCGCGCCCGCGGGGATGAACCCCACAGCACAAACCGGAGTTGCTCGGGGGTGAACTGCTCCCCGCACATGCGGGGATGATCCCGACGTGGCTCCGGCCGGCCCGATCTTCCTGGACTGCTCCCGCTGCGCAGGCGGGATGAACCCATCGACGGTACGCCGATCATGTACGCGATGAAGGGCCCGCACCCGCGGGGATGACCCGAGCATGAGATGGGCTCTGGGCCGTCATGCCTCTCGCACGGAACCCGGCTGGCAGCTCAAGTCCACTTCCTCCTACGGGAGTTGGGATTTCCCGAACCTGCCCTATTGCCCCCGTTCGCCTGCTAGCGTCCTGCCCCATTCCAGCAAGCAACCGTTATGAGCAGAGAGCTGACGATGCAACTTGGCTGAATCACGCACCCCGCGCGACGGGGCGATACGCCCCCGATGGGATCCACGGCAGCAGCCATGCGTACCGGCCCTGACCCTCGACGACCGGCTCGTCGAGCTGAGTCTCGTCGACGTGCTTCACGATGCCGACGGCCTCCGCAGCGTGGAAGGCGCCACGCCGGGGGAGAAGGTCGCCGTCATCGAGTTCTTGCTGGCCATCTGCTTCGCGTCCGGCACCTACCCGGCCTCCGCCGCCGAGTGGCCGGCATGGGTGGACGAGAAGGACGCCCTGCAGCCCGCCGCCGAGTGGCTCGCGCAGCGTCCCGAGGGCGAGGTCTGGGATCTCTTCCATCCCACCGAGCCGCTCGGGCAGAACTCGCTCCTCGCTCCCTTCCTCGACCGGCACGGCGCCGGTCCGGCGCAGCTGGTGATCGAGCAGGTCGGCGACTACAACCAGTTCTTCGATCACCACCACCTCGAACACCCCCGCCCGTTACCCGTCGCCCAGGCCTTCCGGGCCATGCTCACGCAGCACGTGTACGGGCCGGCTGGCCGGGCCCGGATCTCCGGCAAGGAGACGCTCGGCCCCACCGTCACCAATCTCGCCGCCACCCGCCTCGGCACCCGGATCCGTGTCATCGCGCTCGGCGAGACCCTCGGCGAGACCCTCCGTCTCAATCTGGCCCCGGTCCCCGGGCCGCCCGGAGAGCTGAACCGCTCCTGGACCGTGGGCAAGGAGCGCCGCGGCTTCAAGACCAAGCCCAACGGCCGCCCGGTCGGCGGCCCCGCCGACCTGCACAGCTATCTCGGCCGGTCGGTCCTCCTCCGCCCGACCCCCGAGGGCGACGCCGTGGACCGGGTGCTCCTCGGCGCCGGCGAACTGCTCGCGCTGACGGACGAGCACCTCCAGGACGCGGTCCCCGCCAAGAAGGCGGACGGCACGACCAAGCCGCTGTGGGCCTCGGCCACCCGCGCCGTGTGGCGGGACGCCCACTCTCTCTACGCCGCCGTGGACAAGGCCCGTTCCTCCGACGGTGCGAACGGCGGTGCGACCCTGTACCAGCGGCTCGCGCTCTTTCCCCCGGAGGACGTCGCCCCCGAGCCCGGGCAGCAGCCGGCCCGCCGCGTCGAGCTGTGGACGGTCGGACTCGTGGCCAAGCAGACCACGGCCATCACCTGGGTCGATGGGACCTTCCCCTTCGCCCCGGGCCTTGAGGCGCGGCTCTACCTCGCCTCCTTCCGCGGCTCGGAGATCGCCGAGTACGTGGCTGCGGCCCTGGGCAAAGCGGCGTACGCGGCCTGGACCGTCGCCTACCCGAACCCCAAACCGGCCGACAAGACCGGCCAGATCGCACGCTTCGACGCGCGCGGCATGCACTGGGCGGCGACGCGGGAACCCTTCGACCTCCTGATGGACGAGACCACCATCGGCGAGCCGGTCTCCGAGTGCCTGCTCGACTACGCCGCCACGGTCGCCGCCTCCGCCCGCAGGTTCCTCACCGCGTGTCTCGACTCGCTGCCGAGGAACGCGCAGGGCGCCAAGGCGCAGGCCGCGGCCCTGAAGCGGTTCGACGACGAGCTGGCCTCGCCGAAGGCACCGGCCGAAATCCGAGCCGAAATCCGAGGGGAGAGGGCATGACCACCCAAGCGGAGTCCAAGTCCAAGCCCGGACCCGAGAGCAGTGAGAGCAGCGCCGCCCTGACAGCCTGGCTCGCCGGCCTCGTGCACAACCGCAACTACGGGAGCCTCGCCGATCTGCGGCGCCCCCGGGTCCGCAAGGAACCCCACTTCCGGGCCATCTGGTACAGCCCCAGCGAGGAGCAGGAGGAGATCTACGAGCAGGTCGCCTTCCTGTTCGCGATCTACCACCAGGGCCGGTCCGAGCCCGCCTACGGATACGGCAACCTCGGCGAGGCCGCCCGCCGTATCGGCAACGGCGCCGGATACGGCCCGGACGACCCCGGTGCGGCCCGTCTCGTCGACCGGATCGTGTCCAGCCGCCGGATCCCCTGGCGCCACCTCCAGCACGCCGTCGCCCGGCTGCGCTCCTGCGGCGCGAAGCCGCCCTCCTGGGCCCGGCTCGCCGACGACCTGAGTCAGTGGAACGACCGCAAGGCCCGCATCTCCTACGAGTGGGCCGTGGCCTTCCACATGTCCCGCTCCCGGGCCGCCGGTGCCCGCACCGGCACGACCGTCGCCGCCGACACGATCCAGAAGGGCACCACCACGTGACCAGCAACGCCTCCTCCACCGGCAGCCAGTTCCTCTCCCTGCACCTCCTGGAGACCCTGGTCGCGGTGCTGCCCGTACGTGACGAGAACGGCTCTCCCAAGTCCATCGTCTACGGCGGCACCGAGCGGCACATGATCACGAGCCAGGCGCGCCGCCGCGCGGAACGGGTCCACACCCGCGACCGTGCCAACGCGGGCATCGGAGCCCTGGCCGGCCGGAGCACCGGCGTGCGTACGCGCGAATGGGCGCTGATCACCGGCCGTGAACTGGCCTCCGCGCACGGCTGGGACGCGGACGAGGCCATCCGTACGGCCCGTGCCGTCATCGAAGCCACCGGGCTGAAGTTCGGCGACCCGGCCAAGAAGACCGTCGCGAACCTGACCAGGGTGCTCCTCTTCGCCCCCTCCGACGCGGGCACGCGCATCGCCGCCCACATTCACGAGCGGGCCGAGGAACTGGGGCCCTGGACGGCGGAGTACCTGGCGGCGCAGGCGGCGGCCGCGGCGAAGACCAAGAAGGGCGGCCGCAAGAACGCCGACCAGGAGGCGGCCGACGCGGACGAGTTCGCTGAAGGCGCAGGCCCGGCCGCCGATGCCAAGCTGCCCGCGCTGTCGTCCGCGACCCGTACCGCGGTGCTCACCGCGCTCGCGCCGCGCGACGCCATCGACATCGCCCTGTACGGCCGCTTCCTCGCCGAGATCGCCGACTCCCCGAACGTCGACGGCGCGGTCCAGAGCAGCCACGCCTTCACCGTGCACGAGGCGGAGCAGGTCGACGACTTCTACGCGGCCGCCGACGACGCGAAGCTCGACCGCAAGAAGAACGCCCTGGACTTCCTCGACGCCGCCGACGACTCGGGAGCCGGCATGACCGGCTACCAGTCCCTGATCACCGGCACGTTCTACCGGCACGCCGTCCTCGACCGCCTCAAGCTGCGCAGGAACCTCCGGGCCGCCGGCATGACGGCCGAGGAGGCCGAGGAGGCGTCCGTCGCTGCCGAGGCGGAGTTCGTCACCGCCTTCGTCGACGCCTTCCCCGAGGCGAAGAAGAACTCGACCGCCTCCACCGGCTCGCTGCCCGCCCTGGTCCTCGCCTTCGAGGGCGAGCGCCCGTACAACTACGCGGCGGCCTTCCAGGCCCCGATCGACGAGAATCCGCTGGACAAGGGCGGCGAGGGCCCGGCCGGGCCGGCCGCGGTCAAGCGGCTGCTGAAGCACCACGCCTTCGTCAGCAAGCGCCGCCCCGACATCCGGTCCGGCCGCGTCCTCACCTACGACCCCCAGATCGACGCGCTCCTGGGCACGCTGGGGGCCCACGGCGCGACGCCCGTCACCTCCGCCGAGGAGCTGACGGCGTGACGCACGTCCTGCTCGTACGGCTCGCCGCCCCCCTGCAGTCCTGGGGGGCGGTGTCCCGCTTCTCCCACCGGGACACCCACACCCGGCCCACGAAGTCGGCGGTGATCGGTCTGTGCGCGGCGGCACTCGGCCGGGACCGGACCGACTCCGTGGACGACCTCGCCCATCTCGTCTTCGGCGTCCGCGCCGACCATCCCGGCACCCCGGTACGCGATTACCACACAGTCGGCGCGGGGAAGTACCCGCTGCGCCCACGGGACGTCATCACCGATCACCGGCGGGCTGCGGCTGTGGCCGGGAGCATGGCGGCTGCCGAAGGTCCCGGCTTCGGCCACCACGAACTGGCCGGGTGGTACGGGGCACCGAAGAAGATCACGGCCGATCCCGTATCCGGGGCCCTGGTCTCCGCGGAGCTCTCCCGTACGGCGCTGATCACCGAGCGCTGGTACCTGTCGGACGCGGCGTTCGTGGCCGGACTCCAGCACGAGGACGGGGCCCTGCTGGAGGAGATCGCGTACGCCCTCGAACACCCGAAGCAGCTGCTGTGGCTCGGCCGGAAGTCCTGCCCGCCCTCCGGAACGCTGGCCGCCGGCATCCTGCCCGGCACGCTCGCCGAGGCGTTCGCGGCCAAGCGGCTGCTGCCGGGCCCGGAGGGCCCCGACACCTCGGGCCGCCGCCCCTGGGCCTGGCTCCAGGCGGCGTCGGGCGCCCGTGGGGCCTCGCCGGTCAACGACCAGCCGGTCAGCTTCGATCCGGCCCGCCGGGCACACGCCACGCGCTGGGAGACCCGTATGCGCGTCACCATCGCTCCGACCGCCACCGAATGGGACATCATCCCGTGAACACCGTGAACAACGTGCACACCGGGAACAGCACGCGCGCCTCCACGGCACGCTTCGTCGCCACCCACTCCATCCTGACGCTGAACGCCCGCCACCCACTCGTGGCCAAATCCCTCGTCGACGCCCAGGAGATGCACCGCACCGTGATGAGCGGATTCCGCGGCTGGGTCGAGGACGGCGACCCCGACGCCCGCTCCCAGATGGGCGTCCTGTCGACCTGGTCGGTGGACCTCAAGGCGGCGGCGCTCGTGCTGGTCGTGCAGTCCAGGATCCCGGGCGACTGGGCCCGGATACCGCGCGCGGCCTTCACCGCCCCGCCGCACATCATCACCGTCGACCGCACCTTCAAGACGGGCGAGGTCGTGGGCTTCCGTACGGTCGTCAACCCGACCCACAGCAGGCCTTCCGGCAAGCCCGCCGAGGAGAAGGCCCGCGGTACGCGGACCGCCCACACCACGCCGGACCACGTCAAGCGCTGGTTCGAGCGCCGCCTCCAGGCCGACGGCGACCCGGCGACGGCCGAGGACGGCGTGGTCCGCATCGGCGCCACCGCAGACCCGGACAGCCTCGGCATCCGCATGCTGCCGACGCTCTCCAGCGCCCACCGGCGCAAGCCCGTACGCATCGGCCGCGCCGAGATCCGCGGCTCCCTGACGGTCACCGACCCGGAAACCCTGGTCGGAGTCCTCTCCAACGGCCTCGGCCACGCCCGCGCCTACAGCTGCGGGCTGCTCCTGACCCGCTGAGGAACGCGGCCGCGGTTTCCGGGGGGGGTGCCCCTATGGGTTTGGTCAAGCTGATGGGGCGGGTTGGGGTTCGTAGAAGGTGCCGTCGCGGAGCATCGCGAAGAGCACGTCGGTTCG